>JAEYFO010000279.1 GCA_023402915.1 Bacillota bacterium
TGCGACAAGTCCAGCGATCTCCTTGCGGCGCTGGGCCGCTACGTGAGCCGCAGCGGCGTTGACGTGCGCCTGAACACTTGCGTGACAGGCGTTTTGGTGGAAAACGGCGCAGTGCGCGGCGTGCGGACGGACAGGGGAGAGTTTCCGGCGGACGCCGTCATTTTGGCCACGGGCGGGGCGTCTTATCCGCGCACGGGCTCCACGGGAGACGGCTATGCCTTTGCAAAGCAATGTGGACATACCGTCGAGCCGCCCACGCCGTCGCTCATTCCCATGGTGACGGAAGAGGACTGGCCGCGCTCGCTCATGGGGCTTTCCCTCAAAAACGTGGTGCTGACGGCATTTTCCGGAAAGAAAAAAGTCTTTTCCGAGCTGGGCGAGATGCTTTTTACGCACTTTGGCGTTTCGGGGCCGCTGGTGCTTTCGGCAAGCAGCTGCGTCGATCTGAAAAAAGGCGTGACGCTGGTTCTCGACCTCAAGCCCGGATTGACCATGCAGCAGCTGGACGCCCGGCTGGTGCGGGATTTTGAAAAATACGCAAAGAAGCAGCTGCTCAACGCCATGGCCGACCTTTTGCCGGGACGGATGATTCCACTGGTGATCGATCAGGCCGGGCTGGAGGCGGAGAAACCGGTCAGCCAGCTGACCCGGACGGAACGCGAGGGACTTTGCGCCGCGCTCAAAGGCATGAAAATGACCGTGCGGGCATTTCGACCCATCGAGGAGGCCATCGTCACCCGCGGCGGCGTGAGCGTGCGGGAAGTCAACCCTTCCACCATGGAATCCAGGCTGGTTCGCGGACTGTATTTTGCCGGGGAACTGCTGGACGTGGACGGATACACCGGCGGATTCAACATCCAGATCGCCTGCTCCACGGGGCGTCTGGCAGGCAGTTCCGTTCCGGCGGAACAGACACAGGAGGCATGGCAATGAGTTCAAACGCTTCGGCATTCGACACCAAACTGGTGGCGCGGGCGGCGATCCAGATGGCGATGAGCGCAGACCGCACGGAAGAAAAAGAGCTCAAGCAGCGCCTGCTTTCGCAAAACATTCAGGCCGCGGCGGTGGATTTCGGCGGCGAGTTCATCTCGTCCGTCGGCAAGATCATCGAGCGGGCGGTGGTCGCCTCCAAGCGCGAAGGGCTCATCGACGACGAGTATCACCTCGAAGGCGCGGTGGCCGGCGCGACGCGGGAAGCCATTTCCATCATTACCGATAAGGCCATCGGCCTCAACGTCGGCGGAAAGATCGGCATCGCCCGGACGGCGGACAATCTGGCCGTCTGTCTGTTTTTCGGCATCGGCCTGCTCCATCTGGACGAAGTGGCCATCGGTCTTGGCCACCGCGCAATTTGAAAAACGGGGCGGCAGATTTCGGAAATTTCAGGAAATTCAGAAAAAAGGAACGGGAGCGAAAGGAGCTAAGAACTTTGTTTGCGGTTGCAATCGACGGTCCGGCCGGCGCGGGAAAAAGCAGTGCCGCGAAAATTCTGGCCAAAGAGCTGGGCTGTACTTATCTTGATACGGGCGCGATGTACCGGGCGGTGGGCCTTAAGGCGCTGCGGGAAGGCGTCGCTCCTTCCGACGCGGCGCATGTGCTTCCCATGCTCGAACAGACGGCGCTCGACGTGGTCTTTGAAGGTGGGCAGCAGAAGATTCTGCTCGACGGCGAGGACGTTTCGGGCAAGATCCGCACGGCGGAGGTGGGCATGGCCGCTTCCGCCGTTTCGGCGATTCCGCAGGTGCGGGAAAAACTCGTTCAGATGCAGCGGCAGATCGCCGCGGGCAAGGACGTCGTCATGGACGGCCGCGACATCGGAACGGTCGTGCTGCCCGATGCAAAATACAAATTTTTCATTACGGCCTCTTCCAAAAAACGCGCCCAGCGCCGCTATCTCGAGCTGGAAGAAAAGGGCATCTTGAACCGGACGCTCGAGGAGCTGGAAGCGGAGATCGTTCAGCGGGACTATGACGACAGCCACCGGGCGCACTCCCCCCTCAGGCAGGCGGCGGACGCCGTGCTGATCGACACGTCCGACCTGACGCTCGAAGAAGTGACGAAGGAGCTTTTGCGCCGGGTCCGGGAGGGGGAGAAGTAGTCATGTCTCTTTACCGGTTTGCCGTGGGGCTGCTCGGCCCGGTGCTGCGGCTCGTGTGGCGCCCCCAGGTGCGCGGGCGGGAAAACGTGCCGAAAGAGGGGGGCTGCATCCTGATCTGCAACCACCTCAAATGGTGGGATCCGCTGCTGCTGGCCGTCATTTTGCCCAAACAGACGCTGCATTTTATGGCGAAGCAGGAGTTGTTTCACGGAAAATTTGCCTCTTGGCTGCTGCGCAGGCTCAACGCTTTCCCGGTCGATCGCGGCAAGGCCGATCTTTCGGCGGTGCGCGCGTCCATTTCGGCCATCAGATCCGGTGGCACGCTGTGCATTTTTCCGGAGGGGACGCGGAGCAAAACGGGGGAACTGCTTCCTTTTGAAGAAGGGACGGCGTTCTTTGCGCTCAAGTGCAACTGCCCCATCTTTGCGGCGCATATCGACACGGAGCGCTGCGGCGGAAAGCGGCTGGTCGATTTTGGAACGCCCATCGACGCGGACGCCATCGGGGCGGAGCTGCCGCGAAATGCGCGCATGGCTCTGGTGACGGATACCATCCGGCAGGAAGTGCTTGCCCTTGGAGAAGCGCAGAAGCGGGAACGGGCCGCCAAAGCGAAAAAGCAGGGCTGAGCCATGCAGATCCGAATGGGAAAATACAGCGGCTTCTGCTTTGGTGTGCGCCGCGCCGTCGAAAAGGCGGAGCAGCTGGCAAAACAATATGGCCGCATCTATACCTACGGCGAAATTATCCACAATAAGGCCATGGTGGAGCGCCTGGCGGAGCAGGGGGCCGTGCCGGTGGAGTCTCTTGAGGGGCTGCCGGAGGGGGCGCTCGTGCTTATCCGCGCCCACGGCGTGCCGCCTTCCGTGTTTGAAGAATGCGAAAAGCGGGGCTTTCGCGTCGAGGACGCCACCTGCCCTTATGTCAAACGCATCCATCAGATCGTCGAGCAGGCGGCGGAAGAAGGCCGCGCGGTGCTGATCGTGGGAAACGCCGCGCATCCTGAGGTGATCGGTATCCGGGCGCGTGCAGGAAAAAATGCGTTTGTGGTGACCGGCGCGGCGGATGTGGCGGCGCTTTCAGCCGGTGAGCGGGCCGCTGTCGTTGCGCAGACGACGATTTATGAATCGCAGTTCAACGAAGTTGTCGAAGCGGCGCAGAAAAAGTTCAATGACCTTCAGGTGTTTCGAACCATCTGCGACACGACGGTGCGGCGGCAGGAAGAGGCGCGGGAGTTGGCGAAAACCTCAGACGCGGTCGTCGTCATCGGCGGCAGGCACAGCTCCAACACCCAGAAGCTGGCGCAGCTATGCAAACGTTACTGCAGCGAAGTTTTTCCTTTGGAAAATACGAAAGAAATCGTATCCATACTTGCAAAATTGCGCTCACATGATATAATTAGTGTTGTTGCCGGCGCATCAACGCCGAATTGGATGATTTTGGAGGTTATTACCAGTATGAGCGAACTCGAAAAAACTGCGGCTCAGGAAGAAGAAACGATGGATGCTGCGC
>JAEYFO010000138.1 GCA_023402915.1 Bacillota bacterium
GGACGAAGGACGATCCCTGGAACCCGGACACGGAGGGCAGCTTGAAGATCGACCGCGCAAAAACGCCGGAGGGCAGCTGCGCGCCGGACCATCAGCACGGCGGCTATACGCCGCTGACGCACCGGCTCGGCCCGCAGGTGGAAACGCCCAAAGCGCAGAACGCCGCGGCAGCCAAAACGGCGCAAAGCGGCAGAGGGCTGCGGTTTTCGGAAAACGAAATCGTCAACGGGATGATCTGGGGCGAAGTGCTCCGGCGCCCGGCGCAGCGGCGCGCAGGCCGGGCACGGTAGGCGCACAACAGCCTAAAACCGCAAAGAAGAAAGGATGAACTGACGTGCTCAAAGTAATGATTGCCGACGACAACGACGGAATGCGCCTGATCCTGCGAAAAGCAGTGGAAAAATCCGGCCATCAGATCGTTGGAGAAGCCAGCGACGGCGCGGCTGCCGTGGACATGGCGGAAGAACTCCGGCCGGACGTGATCTTCATGGATATCGAAATGCCCGGGCTGGACGGCGTGGAAGCGGCGCGGAAAATTCAGGATATCGACCCGCGCATCTTCATTATCTTTGCCACGGCGCACGAGGAGTTCCGCAAGGAAGCCTTCGAGGTTTATGCTTTCGACTATCTGGTCAAGCCCTTTGAGGTCAAGCGCGTGGGCGAAACGCTCGAGCGCATCGAGCGGCTCCGCGAGGGGAAAATGCCCGACCCGGTGCTTGCGCCTCCGGCCAAGGCCAAGAGCAGCAAGCTGCTTCTTCGCCACAAGGACGGCCTGAGTCTGGTGGACGCCAATGACATCATCCTGATCCAGAGGGAAAACCGATCCACCGTGATCTATACCCCCACGGAAAAGCACGTCACCAGCGAGACGCTCTCCGAATTGGAGCAGCGGCTTCCGGCGGACAAATTTTTCCGCTGCCACAAATCCTATATCGTCAACATCGAACGCATCACCCGCATCTATCCCTATGGCCGCTGGACGTATATCGTCAAGCTCAAGGATACCGATCTGGACGCGCTCATGACGCAGGAACGCTATGCCATGCTGCAAAATTATTTTCAGTAAGGCGAAACCGGCCGTTCCCTAAACAGTCGAAAAAGCCTCTTTTCAGGGGCTTTTTTTGCAAAATTCAAAGAAAATCAGCCAAATTGTGCTGCGAAAAAAGTGCGCGGCGGCAAAGCGAACGATAAAGCAACCGGATGGACAAGCGAAAAACGCCGCCTTTTTACAGCAGAGCAAAGGGAGGAAGAAGCCATGCAGGAAGAACTGCGCAACGAAAAGGGGCAGACCCTCAGGGAATTTCTGGACGCCTACGACCCGTCAAAATGGGATCGGCCTTCGGTGACGGTGGACATGGTTGTCCTGACGGAGACGGACGAGGTGCTGCTCATCCGCCGGAAAAATCATCCGAATATCGGCCGCTGGGCGTTGCCGGGCGGCTTCATGGATCCGGGCGAACCGCTCTATCGTTCGGCCGCACGGGAGCTGGAAGAAGAAACCGGGCTGAAAAACGTGCCGCTCCATTCGCTCGGCATGTTCGCCAAACCTTCCCGCGATCCCCGCACCCGCGTCATTACCGGCGCGTTTTATACCCTTGCCAAAAGGGAAGAACTGCATTTTGCCGCCGGAGACGATGCGGCGGATGCGGCGCTGTATCAGATCACGGCGGTGCCCATGGGACGGGTGGGGATCCCGGCGCAGCGCGACCGCTATCCTGAAGTCAGCCTGCCCTGCACGGCCTGCGGAGAACCGGCCGGTACCTGCGGGCAGGGCTGGCGCGTCCATCTCGACGGCTTCCGAAGGGACGGGGCGAAGGCCGCTCTCGCCTTTGACGCGGCGGTGAACGATGCAGGCGTCGCCGTGCTGCTCGGCCCGGTGGAAGGCTATGGCCAGATCGCGGGCGACCACGGGCTGATCCTGTTTGAGGCGCTTCGAAAAGCGCGTCGCTGCGGCGTGGAGGGCTGAGCCTGCGGCAAAATTTCCCGCGGAGGATCCGGCAAGAGCGGGAACGTGTAAATTTTTGAGAGCCAAAGTCCCGCTGCTCTGATACCGCTTGGATATACATGAAAAAACAGACGCTTTTGTCCGAAAATGCTTCGGAAGGAAGCGTCTGTTTTTGTGCTGTTTTTTGAAAAATTTGTGCTTAATCGGGCGCTTTCGGGGCGGGCACAGGCTTCTTTTTGCGGCGGCGCAGCACCATGCACCAGGGCGAAAGTCCGCCCGCTTCAAAGCGATGCTCCGCTTCGATCTCCCAGCCGTTGTCCATCGCCAGACGCAAAAAGGGCGCGCGCTGCGTCGTGTAAAGGAGGGCGCGGCCATGGGGCGCAAGATAGTCCTTCAACCGGCGTATCAGGCCGCTGTAGAGGGCTTTGTTCGCCTCCTGCGTGCCGACGCGCGTGCCGAAGGGCAGGTTGGCGATCAGCTCGTCAAAGGGCTGCCGCGGCCGGAAGGAGAGCAGATTTCCGCCGATAAAATCCACGCCGCAGCCCAGCGCTTCGGGATAGAGCGCCTGCGCCGCGCGGGCGTTTTCCCGGGCAATGGACAGCGCTTCGGAGGAGATGTCCACCCCCACGAGCGCGCCGGGCGCACAGCCGCACAGCGCCCGCTCCACCAGCAGTGTTCCCGTGCCGCAGCAGGGGTCGACGACGCGGCTGCCGGGCCGGAGATGGGGGCGGAGAAAGCGCATCATGCACGCCGCCGTCACCGGATGGATCGACGCGGAGATCGCGCCCTTTCGATAGGAAAAACGAACGTCCTCCGGCCGGTAGAGCCGGGCGAAAATGGCGCAGCGCTTCCCGTCAAATTCCAGCCGCAGCTCGGCTTCATAGGAAGAGGGCGCGTTTTGCAGCAGCGGATCTTTGGAAAGCGCGGCGCTCAAGGCGTGGATCAGCGCGCTTCGGTTTTCCGGTGCGCCCCGCAGCTCAATGCGGTAGCGAAAGGGCGTGTCTGTTGGGTTTTCAAAGCATTCGCAAAGCAGGGCGGAAAAGCCCGCGGCCTTTTTTGCGGCAGCTTCGGAAAATTGCGCCAGATCTGTCCGATTGGCGGACGCGGGCAGGGGGCAGTTCCCCAGCGGAAAGAGCGCCGCGTCAAAGCAGCGCAGGGAAAACAGGGCGGCGTGGTCCGCCGTTTTGACCCGCAGACGGTCGCCGCAAAGCGTTCCGGAGATCCCGTGCTCCTGCGCTTCCGAAAGCAGCAGCGCGCCGCAGCCGCTCGGGGCGCAAAGCAGAATATCATGGGGCTGTTTCAGACCGGAAAACCGGTGAAAGGACGGCGTTTCCGTCCGGGAAAGCGCGGCGCTGAGCGCGGCGGAAATCTCGGCAAGATGCTTTTCTTCCGCATTGGCAAAGGGCGGAGTTCCGGCGCGCAGGGCGGCTTGACACGCTTCGAGCGCGTCCCGTCCCGCAGTCCCGGCGTTCCCGAGGGCGAGAAGGAGCGAAGGCAGCACGAACAGCGTCTGTTCGCCGGAAAGCGCGGCGCACAGGGCGGGCACGTCGTTTTCCGTCAGCAGCAGGCCGAGGAGCCGGGCGGTATTTTTCCGCACTTTGGGCCGTTCGTCCGAAAGCAGGGAGCGAAGCTCCGCGCGGTTGGGCTGTCCGTTCAAAAGCTCTTTCGCCCGGGAATCTTTGCAAAGGGCGCAAAGGCCGCTGAGCGCCTGCTGGCAGTTTTCCCCGAACGCCTCCGTCCAAAGGGACAAAATCTTCCGTTCATCGAGGGGTTCGCGGGTGCGGACGCCCTTGGCGGCAGGCGCTTTTTCCGGCGCGGGACGCTGCGGTCTGGGGGAGGAAGCCTTTTGAAAGGACGCGCGCTTTTGCGGGCGGCGCGGGGAAGAAGGAGTCTGCTTCATCGGTTCACCGCCCTTTTGCGGCGCTGCGGATGGCGTCGAGCACGGCTTCCGTCCCGTCGGCGCGGACGTCCGCCTTCATGCGGGCAACGTATTCGTCCCGGTGGGAGTAAAGGGCCATGATGGCGGAAAGCAGGCTTTCGTTCGTGATGTCCTCCTGCGCAAGGACGGAAGCGTAGCCGCGCTTTTCAAAATAGGCGGCGTTGAGGATCTGGTCGCCCCGGCTGGCGGAAAGGGGCAGGGGGATGAGCACGGCCGGGAGCGCCAGCGCCAGAAATTCAAAAATGGAATTGGCGCCCGCGCGGGAGACGGCGATGGACGCGGCGGCGAACAGGTCGGGAAGCTCCGGCCCGACGTATTCAAACTGCCGGTAGCCGTCGATATTTTCGTGCGCCTTGGAAACCTTGCCCTTGCCGCAAAGGTGGGCGATGCGGAAGGTTTTGAGCAGCTGGGGAAGGTCGTTTCGCAGCGCTTCATTGAGCGCCACAGCGCCCTGACTTCCGCCCATGCACAGCAGCAGCGGACGGGAGTCCTCCGGGTCAAAGCCGCAGAAGGCCAGCCCCTTTTTCGCGTCGCCGTGATAGAGCGCCTGCCGGATGGGCGTGCCGGTAAAAACGCCTTTTCCGCCCTTGACATGGGGCAGCGTGTCCTCAAAGGTGCAGAGCACCTTCGTCGCGTAGGAGCTGGCGATCCTGTTGGCCAGGCCGGGCGTGTAATCCGATTCGTGCAGCACGACGGGGATCTTCAGATGATGGCCCGCCGCGCACACGGGCACGGACACGAAGCCGCCCTTGGAGAAAATGGCCGCGGGACGCAGCTGCTTGAGGGCTTTTTTCGCGTCAAAATAGCCGCCGATGACCCGGAAGGGATCGGTCAGGTTTTTCAGGCTGAAATAGCGGCGCAGCTTTCCCGCGCGCACGGGGTGGAACGTCACGCCGGGCACTTCGGCGACGAGACGTTCTTCCATGCTGTTCTTTTCGCCAAAATAGTGGATCTCATAGCCCTCGGCCTGCAGCCGGGGGATGAGCGCGATGTTGGGCGTGATATGTCCGGCAGTGCCGCCGCCGGTGAGCGCGATGACCTGTTTCATCAGAAAATATCCTTTCGCCGGCGCAAAAACAAACGGACGGTGCGGTTTGTGCGATCCGGACTTTTCATTTTGCGTGGAATGCGCTACAGTATCCATATATCCATATGAGGGGAACGGGCGGGAATTCCGCTTTTGTACCCAATAACAAATCATACCATGCGCATCCGGACCGCACAAGTCTTTGCGGCGCGAGAGCCGGGAGCGCTTTTGAAAAACAGCATACAAAGTCATAGAAAAAGGAGAAATTCGTTCGATGAAATACGCCCTGCTGCGCGCACCCCATCCCAACGCCCGCTACGACGCGGAACTGGACCGCCTGACCGCCGCGGAACTTTCCTGCGTGGCACAGGCCATGCACATCCCCCTT
>JAEYFO010000151.1 GCA_023402915.1 Bacillota bacterium
CGGACAATGCGGCCAGCGCGGAAAAACCGTCTTGCGATTGACGTCGCGCAGGCGCTTTCAGCGCTTTTCCCGGCTTATAAATTTTGTTGATACCATCGCCCGCAGCGCCGCTCTTTTTCCGCTGCGCCCTGTTTTCGCCCTGTTAATATTCTGCTTTCGCCGCGGCATTCCTGCTTTTTGCGCCGCCCGTCTTGCGCTTTGGCGAAAAAGGGAGTATACTAATTCTATTCGATTCTTGCATATTCAACAGTTGCCATTTCAACTATTTTCCATTTGAACTGGGGGACCGCCTTGCAAACGCCCAATCTGCTTCATACGGGCCGCAGCCGCCTTTCGGTGCTGATGCTGCTGGCCTGGCCCGCCATTGCCGAACAGCTGCTTTTGACGCTGGTGAATTATGTCGATACCGCTATGGTGGGCTGTCTCGGCGCGAGCGCCACGGCGGCGGTGGCCGTCAATTCGTCGTGCATCTGGCTGGTGAACGGCTTTTTGAATGCGCTCGCCGTCGGCTATTCCGTGCAGGTGGCCTATTGCATCGGGGCAAACGAGCACGACCGGGCAAAGCTGGTCATCCGCCAAAGCCTGCTGGCCGCGGTGGTCTGTTCCCTTCTCCTGACGGCGGTGTATTGCGTGCTGTGTCCGTTCCTTCCGCAATGGATGGGCGCAAAGCCCGACGTGCTGCCCGACGCGCGGTCCTATCTTTTCGTCATCACGCTCTCGTTCCCCTTTCTGGCGGCGTCGGCCATGTTTTCCGCCGTGCTGCGCTGCATGGGCAACACAAAAACGCCGCTGCTGCTCAATTCCATGACGAATCTTTTGAACGTGGCGCTGAATTTTCTGCTGATCTATCCGTCGCGGACGATCTCGGTGTTCGGCCTGTCCTTCCGGATGCCGGGCGCGGGGCTGGGCGTGACGGGCGCGGCCATCGCAACGGCCATTTCCACCGCGCTGACGGGAACGCTCCTGACGGTCTATCTGTTTTCGAAAAAAAGTCCCTGCCGCATCCGGCTGAAGGAGGGCTTTTCGCCCGACAAAACGGTCATCCAAAAAGCCGTTTCCCTCGGCACGCCCGTGGCCGTCGAGCGGCTGACCATCAGCGCGGGGCAGCTGGTCATGACCCGCATCGTCACGTCGCTGGGCACGGCGGCGCTGGCCGCCCACCACGTGGCAGGCACGGCGGAAGCCCTTTGCTATCTGCCCGCCAACGGCGTCGGGTACGCCGCGACCACCCTTTCGGGGCAGTGTACCGGCGCGCGGGAATACGACGAGGGCTACGCCTTCGGCAAGGTATCCGGGCTGTTCGGCTTTCTGTTTTCCGTGGTGATGTGCGCGCTGCTTTGGATCTTTGCGCCCGCCGTGGCTTCCATTTTCTCTCCCGACCCGGAAGTGATCGCCCTTTCCGCCCGGCTGCTTCGCATCATGTCCACCGTCGAGCCGTTCTTCGGGCTGGCCATCGTGCTGGCCGGAGCGCTGCGCGGCGCGGAGGACACCCGCTACTGCTGCGTGACGGGGCTGGCCTGCATGTGGGTCTGCCGGGCGATGCTCTCGCTCGTGGCCGTACGGGTGCTGCACCTGGGCCTTGAGGCGGTGTGGGTCACGATGTGCATCGACGCCTGCGCCCGCTGCGCGCTGTTTTGCTGGCGGTTCTTTTCCAAACGCTGGCAAAAGCCCCTCCTCGCCCGCTACGGCGAAAGGGTCGCGCAGGGCTGAGTTTTTTCCACTTTTCCCTTTTTGAACTTTTCAGCCTTTTCCCTTTTTCAGCAGGTCGATATTCCAAAATACAGCGCGGTGCGGATCGTTTTTGCAAAAAAGCCCGTCCGCGCCGCTTCTTTTTTGGAAAATCCCCTTCTTTTTCGAAAGGCCTCTTCTTCCAAATACCGCTTCATCTTGGGAAAAGACCGCTTTTGAAAAGACCGGTTCTTTTTTGGGAAAGTCGGCCCGTCGTTTCAAAATTGCCGGAATCATTGGAAAATTTTTCTCAAATACGTTATACTAAAAATAAGTCGATTTTTTGACGCAATTTGACCCATGGTTTCAAAAAGCCGGCTCGTTGCATCCTGCCGCTGCCAGCCGCTGGTTTTCCCTTCTGTTTTCAGCCTCCTTGCGCGAAGGACGGCGCTTTTTTGCCGCCCGCATCGCTGCAAGTCCCCCGGAGGGATCTGCTTTGCTGCTCCATCGTTCTGTCCGTGAGCCCCGTCCGCCCCTGCTGCCGCCCGGCCAGACCCGGCGGTTTGTTTTGCTGTTTGCGATTGCCTTTCTCGCGCATTTTTCCAACCAGGTGCTGTCCTATTCCCTGCCAAACTACGCCCACGCGCTGGGAGTCCCCGCCCATTCCGTGGGGCTGCTTTCGGGCATTTACGCCTTCAGCGCGCTGCTTTTGCGTCCACTGACCGGCCAGATCATCGACAACGAAAACCGCATCCGGCTGCTGCGGAGCCTGCTGCTCGTGCTTTCGGTCTGCGGGCTGTGCTTTTCCTTTTCCGATCGCTATTGGGAGCTGACTCTGCTGCGCGGGCTGTACGGCCTGGGCTGGGGGCTGGGCACGACGCTTTGCATGGCCATTGCCGCAGGATTTTTCTCCCCGGCGGCCATGGCGGCGGGCCTCGGCATCTACAACCTTGGCCAGCTGGCGGCGCAGCTGGTGGGCCCGGCCTTTGCGCTCGCCGCGCCGGACGCCTTTTCCTATGCAAATTTATACCGGCTCAACGCGGCGGTGCTGCTGCTTTCCGCGGCGCTCTCCTTCTTTCTTCGGCTTCCCCCGCAGCCGAAAAAGCCCCGGCACTATTCTCTCCGTCTTTCGGAGGCGTTCTATCTTCCGGCGCTGCTGCCGGCGGCGCTGCTTCTATGCAACTCCATCTGCCGGGGCGCGCTGACGGCTTTTCTGGCCATTTTTGCCAAGACGCTGGGCGTGGAGGGCATCGGGCTGTTTTTCACGCTTCAGGCGGGCACGACGTTCGTGCTGCGGCCGCTTTTGCCCCGGCTGCTCGAACGGTTTTCCGAGCGGCGCATTCTGCTGCTTTGTGAAATTCTGGAAGGAGCGGCGCTGTTTTTGACGGCGACGGCTTCCTCCCTCGCCCAATTTCTCGCGGCGGCGGTGCTGCTGGGCGCCTCCTTTGCGGGCAGCCAGCCCATCCTGACGGCGGCCTGCGTCAGCCCCGCGTCCCCTGAGCAGCGGGGCCGGGCAAGCAACGCCTGCTATATCGGCATGGACATCGGCATTGTCCTCGGCAGCAGCTGCGCCGGGTTCCTCGTGGCCGCCGTGGGGTACCGGTTCAATTTTCTTTTGACGATCCTGCCCCTCGCCGCCTGTTCGGCGGTGTATTTTTCGCGCGGGCGGGGAAGCGAACGTTCCGGAGGCGCGCATGAACATTCAAGGCCTTGAATCCTTTCTGACCGTAGCGGAATGCGGCAGCTTTTCACTGGCGGCGCAGAAGCTCTACGTCACGCAGCCTGCGATCAGCCATCAGATCGCGCAACTGGAAAAGGAGCTGGACGTAAAGCTCTTTGAACGGGGCGGCGGCGCTGTAACGCTCACCGCTGCCGGACGGGAATGCCTGTCCATCGCCCGCAGCATCGTCGGCGAATGCGGACGGCTCAAGATGACGGCGGCGCGCTTTTGCGGCAAAATAGCCGGGCGGTTTTCCGTAGGGTTTGTCAACAACCGCACCAACGAGATCTGCGCGCCGGTCTTTCGCGAAATGGCGCTGCGGCATCCTGATCTGAAGCTCGACCTGCATTACATCCGGATGGTTCCCATGCTCCCCGCCCTCAAGGAGCGAAAACTGGATATGCTCTTTGTGAGCGAACCCGCCGTCAAAAACCGCAGTTGGATCGACTACCGCCCCCTGAACCGCTGCGGCCTGGTGGCTGTGGCCGCCCCTTCCCACCCGCTTGCCGCACGCCGTTCGATCCGCTATTGCGATCTGGCCGGGGAACAGCTTTTCCTCAACGAGCGGGAAAATTATCCGGAAGAATACGATCTGATCGTTTCCGAGCTGCAAGCCCATGGCGTTGGCTCAGCCTCCCTTTCCCCCAAGGCTACAACGGAGGAAATTCTGGCCCTTGTGAGCCTTGGTCAGGGGATCGGCCTGCTGGGCGGCGGTCTGCTGCGCAGCTATCTGGGAAAACTTCGCGCCCTGCCCATCGAGGACAGCAGCCCTTCCCACAGCACGGTGGCCGCCTGGCGAAAGGGAGAATCTTCGCCGGTGATCCCGGAGTTTTTCCGGCTGTTTGAAGCGCTTCCCTCTCTCGAACCGGACAATGCGGCCAGCGCGGAAAAACCGTCTTGCGATTGACGTCGCGCAGGCGCTTTCAGCGCTTTTCCCGGCTTATAAATTTTGTTGATACCATCGCCCGCAGCGCATAAAAATTGACAATTTGACTTTGTGAATCTCCCGTCAGACAATAAAGATGTGGAATATCCCACCCGCATCTTTCTATTTTTGAGGAGGAGAAGATCATGAAACAATGTTTCAAACGCGCGCTCTGCTGCATCCTTTCCGCCCTGCTGGCCGCTGTGCTGCTTTGCGGCTGCGCAGCGCCTGCGGCGGAAGAACCCGACGAAACGCCTGCGCCCACGGAGGCCGCTCCGGCAGCGGAAGCGCTTTACACTCCCGGCACTTACAGCGCCACAGCCAAGGGCTTTGGCGGCGACGTAAGCGTCACCATCACGGTGGACGAATCATCCATCCTGACGGTGGAAGCGGTGGGCGACAGCGAAACGGCAGGCATCGGCTCCAACGCCATCGAACAGCTGCCCGGTGCGATCCTTTCCGCCCAATCCGCCGATGTGGACGCGGTTTCCGGCTGCACGTTCAGCTCCACCGCCGTCAAAGAAGCGGCTGCCGCCGCCATCGAGCAGGCGCTGCTGGTCAAGCCCGAGAAGGAAGCGACCGCCATGGTTCCCGGCACCTATACTTCCCGCGTGCAGGGACATCTTCAGCCCATCGAAGTGGCTGTGACCGTCGATGAAACCAGCATCACCAAGGTGGAAACGTTGTTCTCGATGGAATCCCAGACCGTGGGCGAATACGCCGTGAGCGTGCTGCCGGAGCGCATTCTTTCCGCGCAGTCCTGCAATGTAGACGCCGTCACCGGCGCGACTGTCACCTCCAACGCCTATATGCTGGCCGTCAAAAACTGCCTGACGGAAGCAGGTGCGGATCTATCGGTCTTTGGCGCGGACAAGACCTCGGAACCCGCCGTGAAC
>JAEYFO010000163.1 GCA_023402915.1 Bacillota bacterium
GCTGGGCTCAAGCAGAATGGTCAGCGCGTCCCGGTCAAAATAGTCCCGCAGCGTGGCCGATTCATAAAACAGCGGCAAAAGCTGCTCGGCCTGCTGGCCCACGCCCGCTTCCAGCTGCTCCGTCACCGTCTCGATCTGGGGCAGCAGCGATTTTTTCCGCCGCAGGGCGCGAAGGCGCTCTTTCGCCCGCGCCAGCGCTTCGTCCGACACGGGCGCTTCCGTGGCCGGAGGGATGGCGACGGTTTTGAGCTTTTCCAGCGACCGCTGCGTCATGGGGTCGTAGGTGCGGATGGAGTCGGCCTCGTCGTCAAAAAACTCCACGCGGATGGGGTCGGCCGCGCCGTAGGGATAGACGTCGAGCAGGCTGCCGCTCTGGCGGAACTGGCCGGGCGCGTCCACCTTGTCCACGCGCTCGTAGCCCACGCGGCTCAGCTGCGCGCACAGGTCGGAAAATTCGTGCCGCTCGCCGACGGCCAGCTTCACCTCCGCGCAAAGCAGCGCTTCCGGCGGGGCGCAGACCTGCCCGAACGTCTCCGCCGAAACGACGAGCACCTGCACGCCGCCTTGGCACAGCCTGCTGAGCACCGCCACCCGCGCTGCGGCCAATTCCCGGCTGCTGGCGGCAAAGCTGCGCAGCTGGATCTCCCGCGGGGGAAGCTGCGCCGCCCGGCTGCCCAGCAGGATCTCCAGATTTTCCGAAAGCGTCCGGGCGTTCTGCTCCGTATCCGTCACGATGAGCGCGCGCTTTTTTCGCGCCAGCGCCGCGCAAAGATAGACCGCGCCCTCTTCGGACACGCCAAAGACCGAGCAGGGGCCTTCCCCCTCCCCGGTCTCCCGTTCGAGCCGCTCAAATTCCTCCGACCGGCTCCACAGCTCCAAAACTTGCTGATGATCTGCCATTTCGGCCCCCTGCTTTGCTCCCTTCCTGCACCATCTTTCGGGCGGTTCGAAAAAATTCTCCGCCCTGCCATGGCTTTTGAACTGCTCAGCGCCGTGCGGCACGTTTTCTTCTTTTGAAAAAATAGCGGCACGTTCGATTCATTTTGAAAAAAAAACATCTTGAAAAACCGCCGGCGCCGCCGGTTTTCTTCGGGGAATTTTTCAGGATTTCCTTGAAAAAAGGAAAGCCGTCTCCGCGTGTTTTCAAAAAAGCAAGAGCCACTCCCCGCACGCCGCTGCGCCGCTTTGAAGGCTTCCTTCGAAAGCCGCCCTCGAAAAGATTTCCTCTAAAGATCCTTTCTTTTGGAAAGGGCTTCCCAAAAGGCTTTTTCAGTCCTTTTTCTCTTCGGAAAGCGCCGCGTTCGTTTCTTCGGCGGCGCGCCTTTCGGAAGCGTTCTCCTTGGAAGCGCCGTCCGCCTCCGCCGGTTCGGCCTTTTTCGGCTTTTCGGGCTTGGGCTTTTTCTTTCGAATATTATATTTCTGCCCGGCGGCGTTCATGCCCTCGGAAATGATGCACGCCGCCGCGTCCGCCGCTTTTTTGAGGGAATCGCGGATCACGTCCCGCCCCTCTTCCGGGAACACGCCCAGCACATAGGCCGCCAGATCCCAGCCGGGCAGGGGCTTTCCGATGCCCACCCGCACCCGGGGGAACTCGTCCGTGCCCGTCAGGCGGATGATGGAGCGCATGCCGTTGTGCGTTCCGGCGCTGCCCTTGGCCCGCAGGCGCAGCTCGCCCGCGTCCAGATCGACGTCGTCGTAAATGACGATCAGCTCCTCCGCCGGGTCGATCTTATACCAGTTGAGCAGCTCGACCACCGCTTCGCCGCTGTTGTTCATGTACGTCTGCGGTTTGGCCAGCACGACTTTTTTGCCGCCCACATACCCTTCGCCCACGAGGGACTTGTGCGCCCGCTTCGCAACGGAAACGCCCAGCTTGTCCGCCAGCGCGTCCACGGCCAGAAATCCCGCGTTATGACGGGTGTGGGCATATTTGAGATCGGGATTGCCCAGTCCAACAACGATATACATTGGAAAAATCCTTTCGTGCGAAAAACTGCCCGGCGGGAAGCACCGCGCGGGCAGGATCGTTTCTTTTGGAAAATTGCGCCGCGGATCACGGCAAGCGCCGCCCGAACGCACGGATCGTTTCTTTTGGGGAACCTGTGCCGCCTGAAAATCGCGCCGCGTTGCGCCTGCGCTTTGAGTTTGAAAAGCCGGCGCTTCGTCCCTTTCTCAGACCTCCACCAGCTTGCTGATGGGCTGATCCTCGCAGATGAGCTGGATGGCCTTGGCCAGCACCGGCGCGGCGGAGAGGACGCGGAGCTTTTCGCACATCTTCTCTTCCGGCACGGGGATGGTGTTGATGAGCACGATCTCCTTGACGGGGGACTCCATGATGCGCTCGACCGCGTTGCCGGAGAGCACGCCGTGGGTCGCGCAGCCATAGACTTCCTTGGCGCCGCCCACGTCGAGCAGGGCCTTGACCGCGCCGAGGAACGTGCCGCCGGTGTCGATCATGTCGTCGATGACGATGGCGCGCTTGCCCTTGACGTCGCCGATGATGTTCATCACTTCGGACTGGTTGGGCTTGGGCGGCGCTTGTCGATGATGGCCAGCGGCGCGTCGAGGCGCTTTGCAAAGCTGCGGGCGCGGGCGACGGAGCCGAGGTCGGGGGAGACGACCACCAGATCGGAACCGGCAAAATGCCGCTCCAGATAATGATCGGCCAGCACGTGAACGCCGGAGAGATGATCGACCGGAATGTCGAAGAAGCCCTGGATCTGCTTGGCGTGAAGATCCATGGTCAAAACGCCGGAAGCGCCGGCAATGGTGATCATATCGGAAACCAGCTTGGCGGCGATGGGCTCGCGGGGACGGGCCTTGCGGTCCTGACGGGCGTAGCCGTAATAGGGGATGACCGCGAAGATGCGGCCGGCCGACGCACGCTTGAACGCGTCCATCATCAGCAGCAGCTCCATGAGGTTATCGTTGGTGGGCGGGCAGGTGGACTGGATCAGGAACACGTCGCAGCCGCGCACGGTCTCGCCAAGATCCACAGCCACTTCGCCGTCGCTGAAGCGGCGCACGAAGGAAGAGGCCACTTTCGTTCCCAGCAGGGCGGCGATCTCTTCCGCCAGAGCCGGGTTGGAATTGCCCGAAAAGATCTTGATGTTGGGGCTGAGCTTGTAGTCACCGCAGGTGAACATCGTCTGTTTTCCTCCAAATCATGGTTTGTCGTTTGCCGCCAGGCGGCAGGGGTGTCGGTTCGGTTCTTTTTTCAAACTTTCAAAAGCCGCCGAACGCGCGCGCTTTTTTGAAAAAGCACTCGGCTCTGTCCGCCTTCCGTCCTCCTGTTTTTCAGGAAAAAAGGCGGAACAATGCGGCTGTTTTTTTACGGCTCGGCGATCCGCACGGCGTTCGGCCCGACGGTCTCGCCCGGCGCGACGGAAGCGTTTTTGAGGAAATTGCCCGGATAGAGCACTGCGCCCCGTCCAACGGCGGTCTTTCCCTCCAAGACGTTGCCCGGATAGATCACCGCGTCCGGCTCGATGCGCGTTTCGGCGCTGAGGTACGTGTTTTCCGGATCGAGCAGCGTCACGCCCGAAAGCAGGTGTGCCCGGTTGATGCGCCGCTGAAGGAGCTTTGCGCAGCAGGCCAGCTGCGCCTTGTCGTTGACCCCCATACACTCTTCGGCAGGGGCGGTCAGGGCGCTGACCCGGCGGCCGCTTTCCGCCAGCAGGGCAATGCAGTCCGTCAGATAATATTCGTGCTGATCGTTGTCGTTGTTCAGGTGATTCAGGGCTTCGAGCAGCGCCTTCGTCTCAAAGCAGTAGACTGAGGAATTGACCTCCCTGACCTGCCGCTCGGCTTCCGTCGCGTCCCTGTGCTCCACAATGGCGCGCACCGCGCCGGACGCATCGCGCAGCACCCGGCCATAGCCCGTGGGATCGTCCAGCACAGCCGTGAGGACGGAAGCGGCGCTCTGCTCGCGCCCGGTCAGCGCCACCAGCTCTTTGAGCGTCTCTTCCCGAAGGAGGGGCATATCCCCCGCCAGCACCAGCGTATAGCCGTGCTTTCCTTCCAGATAGGGCTTTGCCATCAAAACGGCGTGCCCCGTGCCCAGCTGCTCAGCCTGCAGGGCATAGTGAGCGCTTTCGCCCAGCGCCTGTTTGACCTGCTCCGCGCCCTTTCCGACGACGACGACGGGTTTTCCGCAAAACGCGGCCGCCCGCATCGCGTGGCGCACCAGTTCCATCCCGCAGAGGGGGTGAAGCACCTTCGGCAATTCGGAATGCATCCGCTTGCCCGCGCCCGCGGCCATGATGACGGCAGTGAGTTCCATGGGAACGCTCCTTTCCCGGCGCGTGCGCCCGGATGTTTCGCTGACAGGGAAATCGGGCCGAACAGACGCTGCCCGACCCTCCCCGATATTTTATTGTAGGGCACTGCCGCCCCTTCTGTCAAGGCAAAGGGACGGGTTCTTCCGTCCCTGCCAAAATTTTCCGAATGTTTTGGAAATTACTGCGCGCTCTGCACCATCCAGTCCGCGGGATGGATGGCGATGCTTTCCTTTTCTTCGTCGATGCCGTCAAGCACCATGAGCGTGCGAAAATCGCGGATCCGGCGCTGATGCATCTGCGCCGTGGCCACGAG
>JAEYFO010000199.1 GCA_023402915.1 Bacillota bacterium
TCCATCCACTCGATGGGAGCCAGCGCCGCGCCGATGGAGATGTGACGCTTGGTTTCCTCGGGGTCGTAGTCGGTGATGGCGGTGCCTGCGTCAACGCTGCCCATGCGGCTCGTTGCGCCGGAGACGAACAGCATCGCTTCGGTCAGCGTGGTCTTGCCCTCGCCGCCGTGGCCTACCATTCCGATATTGCGGATCTGTTTGGTCGTATAGGTTTTCATTTCGTTGGATTCCCCCTAAACATATTATGACGTGTGGTTTCTCTTTTGGGATGATGAAACCGAACTCTTACATTCTTGCTTTGTGGTTGTTGAAGTTTCAGTGCTATTGTATTTTCAGACGTTTGACGTTTGCGTTTCAAACTTCCGGAAGGGCGCGCAGCCGCCTGCGCTGCACAAGAGAGACGAACGATTTGAATTCAGCCAACCGGCGCGCCGGCCGGAACGCAGAACCTTTTCCCATACAGACAGAGCAGAGCTTTTTCCCATACAGACAGATGTGAGCATTTTTCAAACGTCCCTCTTATTTTACCAGCCCTGAGCCATTCTGTAAACCATTTTGTATGGTTTCAAAAAGAACAACGGGCGCTACGAAAGCATTTTTTTCTTTCCCTTCCACTTTTTCTGTCCTTTGCGCAATTCCTGTACGGTCTTTTCTGTTTCTATCGCTGAAATACCATGGGAAAAAGCATCCTTTCCCCTGATCGCAGCGGATTCCCGCAAAAGGAATTTTCCGCCGGCGGCCCTGGGAAAAAGAAACGCACGTCGGACGTTGATCCCCTTTTTCTCAGATCTGCCGGCTGTATGCCCTTCACAGCCGGCTTTCATTGTTTATCGGCTCGCCCTGTGCCAGCAAGTCTGTGTGCTCTCTGTCGCACTCATTGCGGTATTGAACCATCACTTCTTTGAACAGCTCCGCCGGCGTGGGCGGCGTAAACGTAATGGCGTTCGCCCCGGCGTCAATGGTTCTAAGGATGCTCTCGGGCGTGGTTCCGCCCGTTGCGATGATGGGGACGGTGGGGAAGTTCCGGCGGATGGAACGCACGATGTGGGGGGTCTGCGCCGCACCGGAAACATTCAGTATCCCGGCGCCCGCCTCGAGCCGCGCCTCGATGTCCGCGTATTCCGACACCACCGTTACCGCCACGGGGATGTCCACCACCGCGCTGAGCTTTCGCACGGTTTCATTGGAAGTGGGCGCGTTGACTACCACGCCGATCGCCCCTTGAAACTCCGCGTCCTGCGCCAGGTTGATCACCCGTTTCCCCATGGTCTTCCCGCCGCCCACACCACAAAAGACCGGCATCTCTGCCGCCGTCAAAATGGCGTGGGTAATGGCCGGCTGGGGCGTGAAGGGATAGACGGCGATGACCGCATTGGCGTTGATGTTTCGGATGATCGCCACGTCCGTGGTAAAAACCAGCGACTTGATGAGCTTTCCGAAAATGCTGATGCCGCTGGCCTGCTCGATCTCTTTCGGAACGGTGATCATATGCTTTCTCAAACTTCCCGTGATTATCGGGGTTTTCCCCGCCTTTCTTTCCTTCAAACGAAGCACCTCCAAAATAAAATTCAGGTATCGTGTTTTATCTACGATACCTGAAATTTCGCTTTTTGAAAAGTTCTTTTTCGATCCCATCAAAAAAACATCCAAACAGCCTCAAGCTTTGCCGTATCGGGTTTTCCCCCTTCCGTTCAGCTGCACTTGCTGTAGCCGCAGGAGCGGCAGATGACGCAGCCGCCCTCGTGCTCCATGCGCGCGCCGCATTCCGGGCAATCGCCGGGGTGGGCGGCCGCCGCCGGATCTTCGGGAACGAAGGAGCCATTGTCCCCGGCGGAAACGTCCACGGGCGCTATCTCCTCACGGAGGGCTTTTTCCTGCGCTTTTTTGATCTTTTCGGGAAGCTCGCAGCCCAGATGCTGTTCCCGCGCCACTTTTTCAATGACCTTGCCGATGGCGTCCGGGCAGGAAAGCACCTTGATGCCCTTTTCGCGCATTTGGCGCAGGGTGGAATGGCAGCGGATGCCCTTGAGCTGCTCGACGATCTCTTCCACCGCCATGCCGGAACGCAGCGCGATGGAAACCAGACGGCTGGTCGCTTCGGACTGAGAGGGACAGCCGCCCGCCCGGCCCAGGTTGGCAAACACTTCGCAGATGCCCTGATCGTCGTAGTTGACGGTCACATAGAGATTGCCGCAGCCGATGCGCACCTTCTCCGTAAAGCCGCGCGTGACGGTCGGACGGGGGCGGGGCGCGATTTTTGCGGGAGCCGGCGCTTCCTTCTGCTCGTCGCCGCGCTTGACCGTGCCGATGTTGAGCACCTGCGCGTCGCGGCTGCCGTCGCGGTAGATCGTCACGCCCTTGCAGCCCGTTTCAAAGGCCAGCTCGAACACCTCGCGCACCTCTTCGCAGGTGGCGGAATTGCGGAAATTGACGGTTTTGGAAACGGCGTTGTCGGTGTGAGACTGGAAAGCCGCCTGCATGTTCACATGGGCGCGGGGATCGATGTCGTGCGCCGTGACGAACACCCTGCGCACGTCCTCGGGGATCTCTTCGATATGGGCCAGCGTGCCTTCCTTGGCGATACGGCGCATCAGCGCGGGAGAATAAAAGCCGCGCTCCTTCGCCACCTGTTCAAAATAGGGATGGACCTCCACCAGCTCGTCGTTGTCCATGACGTTTCGCACAAAGCTGATGGCAAAGAGCGGCTCGATACCGGACGAAGCGCCGCAGATGATGGAGATCGTTCCGGTGGGCGCGATGGTCGTGCAGGTGGCGTTTCGGATCCGTTCCTGCTTTTTGCCGTAGACGCTGCCCTCCCAGGCGGGAAACACGCCGCGCTCTTCCGCCAGCAGGCGGGAAGCCCTGTGCGCCCGGGCGTTGATGAACGCCATGACGCAATCGGCCACGGCAACGGCCTCTTCCGAACCGTAGGGCACCTTCAGCTTGAAGAGAAGATCCGCAAAGCCCATCAGGCCCAGGCCGATCTTGCGGCTGGCGCGGGTCATTTCGGCGATCTCCGGCAGGGGATACTTGTTGACCTCGATCACGTCGTCAAGGAAGCGCACCGCCAGATCCACCACCCGGCCCAGCTCGTCGTAGTCCAGTTCATAGCCGCCGTTTTCCCTCTCGCGCAGCACGCCGTTGAGGTTGATGGAGCCGAGGTTGCAGGATTCATAGGGCAGAAGCGGCTGCTCGCCGCAGGGGTTCGTGGACTCCACCTGACCGAGGTTGGGCACGGGGTTGTCGCGGTTGAGCCGGTCGAGAAACACGATGCCCGGCTCGCCGTTTCGCCAGGCGGAATCGACGATCTTTTCAAAGACCGTTTCCGCGCTGAGCCGCCCAGCCGGCTTTCCCGTGCGGGGATCGAGCAGATCGTAGTCCTCCCCGGCGGCCGCGGCGTTCATGAACGCTTCCGTGATGCCGACGCTGATGTTGAAATTCGTAATATCGCTGTTGTCCTTTTTGCAGTCGATAAACTTGAGAATATCCGGATGATCCACCCGCAAAATGCCCATGTTGGCGCCGCGGCGGGTGCCGCCCTGCTTGACGGCCTCGGTGGCGGCGTTAAAGACCTTCATGAAGCTGACGGGGCCGGACGCCACGCCGCCGGTGGAACGCACGGCGGAACCGGCGGGACGCAGCCGCGAAAAGCTGAAGCCCGTGCCGCCGCCGCTCTTATGGATGAGGGCGGCGTTTTTGACCGCGTCGAAGATCTCTTCCATGGAATCGCCCACGGGCAGCACGAAACAGGCCGAAAGCTGGCCGAGGGGCTTTCCGGCGTTCATGAGCGTGGGGGAATTTGGCATGAATTTCAGGCTCGTCATCAGCTGATAAAACGCCTCTTCATAGGCCGCCGTATCGGCTGTTTCGTCAAAGATCTTCTCCGCGCCGGCAATGTGATGCGCCACGCGGCGGAACATCCCGTCAATGTCTTCGATCAGATTGCCGTTTTCATCCTTTTCCAGATAGCGCCGCTCGAGCACCATCTTTGCATTTGGGGAGAGTTCAACCATCTTTCGTATCCTCCGTGTGTGTCAAAGCGATTTATTAAGCCCCATGTCGGGCAGCCGCAATACCCCCTTACCCCTCCGGGGCACACGGCGGGGTACACGGCAAGAACCGTATGTGCCCTCGCCAACTGAGGGCAGCAATATATCTTGTGGATTTGTTTTTATTCCGGCACAAAATATACCTTTACGTGCGGCTTTTATCATATCATTCCCGTCCGCGGGGCGCAAGCGAACACGAGACTATTTCCTGATTTCTTTCGCAAAAAAGAGAAGAAGTCCTCAGCTTCTTCTCTCTCGTCCCGGCAAATCCGGGGTTGATAACAGGCCACCTTCCGTTCCAATCCGGCTCTGACTGTCTGCGCGCCAAAGCGGCGGAACTCCCTGGGGCGCTCTGCCCTGCGTGGTTTACCGCCCGGGAGCGAACGCGGGAGGCAAAAACCGGAAAACTCGGAAAAGCGGCGCGCAGCCGTTTTTCGACGTGGTGAACTCAGTCGAGCACCGCCGATATGTTGGGCACGACCTGCTTTTTCCGGCTCATGACGCCGGGCAGCAGCAGCTGATTGTGCGCCGCGGCGTGACCCGCCGCCGTAAACGCCCGGTTCAAAACGTCCCCGGCGATTTTTCCGACGTACAGCAGCATGGTTCCCTCGTCGATGATCTGGGTGAGCATCAGCAGCACCATGTCGTAATTTCGATCGGCGCGCACTTCTTCCAAGCAGGCGAGCAGCTCTTCCATCATGTGTTCCAGCTCGCCGTAATCCATGCAGGTGATCTGGCCGATGCCCACCTTGTGCTCGCCGAACATGAACTCCTTGAAATCCTGGAACAGCAGCGTATCCGGGGATTTGTTGCTGATGGACGACGCGGCGGAGAACATCTCCTCGCCCAGCTTTTCGATGTCGATGCCCGCCAGCTGCACCATCCGGTAGGCCATGCGC
>JAEYFO010000248.1 GCA_023402915.1 Bacillota bacterium
GCTCGTCGTTGACGATCTTGATGACCTGCTGGCCGGGGGTGAGCGATTCGAGCACTTCCTGTCCGGTGGCCCGGGCGGAGACTTTTTTGACGAAATCCTTGACGACGAGGAAGTTCACGTCCGCTTCGAGCAGCGCCAGCTTCACCTCGCGCATGGCTTCCTTTACGTCCTTTTCGTTGAGCTTGCCTCTGCCGGAGAGCTTCTTAAAGACGTTTTGCAGTTTTTCGGAGAGACCCTCAAACGCCATGTCCTTCCTCCCATAATTCGTTCATGGAGCGAAGCAGCGCTTCCGCTTCGCCGTTGCCTGCAAGGGCTTTTTGCATTTTTTCCATCAGCGCCCTTGCGCGAAAATATCGATCCATCAGGCCGAGCTTTTGCTCCATTTCTTCGAGAACGGCCTCGCCGCGCTGCAATGCGTCCCGCACCGCCTGCCGGCTCACGCCCTCCTGCTCGGCGATCTCCGCCAGCGAAAGGTCCTGATTGACGGTCAGCTCGAGCATGAGCCGCTGCCGCTCGGTCAAAAACGCGCCGTAAAAATCCAGCAGCCAGCCAAAGCGCACGTTTTTTTCCATCGGTTCGGCTCGTCCTTTCTCACAGCGCTTTTCTTTTTATTTTGTGCTCTGCTATTTTGTGCTCCTGCACGCTTGCCTTTTCGGCGTTCTTGTAAAGGGCTTTCCCTTTACGCCTATAATAGAATACACGGTCTTTCGGAGAATGTCAAGGTCTTTTGCTTTACAGCGGAAAATATGCTATAATGACCGAACCGCGGCAGGAGATTTTTCGAAGCACCTTCCGAAACGACCCTTTGCCGCAGCAAATTCGAGGAGGTTTTTCCCGTTCATGGACCTTCCCTTCAAAGAGACGCTTCTGACCGTCGGGACGTATGCGCTGCTTATCGCGCTGGCGTTTTTCGCCTGCTGCGCCGCGGCGGCGGTTTTGAAGTTCATCCTCAAATTCATCTTCCGGCAGGTGCGCTTTTTCGTGTGCCTGCTGCTGGCGCTGGCGCTCCTTGGCAGCTTTCTGATCAAATCCGCCATCGCGCCCGTGCGGCAGACCCTTGAGGACAGCGGCGTCGCCCAGATCATGGACAGCGCCGTCGAGCAGTTCAAGGGGCTTTACTCCAGGACGCTCCCCCTGCTGGCCTGGCGCTTCACGGACGTGACGAAAGAGACCGCCGCGCAGGACGACTACTTTGAACCGGATGAAAGCGGCGATCCCTCCGAGGAAACAGACAAAACCGTCCGCATCCGGGTGGACTATCTGCCCGTCGGGTCGATCGTTCTGGCCTACGACAAGGCCACCGGCTCGTTCTCCATCGAAAAGCCGCTCAAAGAGCAATAGCGCTTCCAAAACCCCAAACCCCTCCGCAGAACGATTTGCCTGCGGAGGGGTCCTTTGTTTTTCGCCCTTTCACCGAAAGGGCTTTTTTCAAAGTCAGACGGTCGTTTCCTTCTTCCGGACGGGATAGCAGATCTCTGTCACAAACTCGTCGGGATCCCTTGTTTCGTGGGGGCTGACGTGATAGATATTGAACATCAGACCCGACGCTTCATAGCCGTTCTCCTCCATCCAGGCGGCAACGGCCGCATAGACCTCCGAAATGTGCTCGTAGCCGCCCTGATAGGTGCAGCTGGCCACCGTTTCTTCCGGCAGTGTGCGGAACTTGACGTGTTCCGTGTCGGGATATTCTCCCTTGACGGTTTTCCACGCCATCAGCTCCACGTCGGTTTCCTTGTATTCCCCGTCGAGATAGGTCACGCCGCAAAGGCAGGGAGTCGCTTCCGCCATGTGCAGCGGGCGGGTCTCCCCAACGAGCGTGCCCCAGACCATCCCCTCTTCCTCATAGCGCGGGATCGTCATCCGCACGGTTGCGGCATAGCGGGCGGGAATGGTTTTCAACGTCACAGTATAACGCATGCTTTCTTCCTTTCTCAGCCGGTTTCTGGCTGCGTCCAGCATCGTCAGTTTGCGCGCCGTATCCTCCGAAAGGCGCTCCAGCTCCTTTTGCCGCGCGTCGAAATACCGCTCCATCTGCTCTTTGTCCTCATAGACTTCCAGCATTTTTACGATCTCAGCAAGAGAAAAGCCCATATCCTTGAGCGCCGTGATGCGGCACATCGCGGGGAGCTGATCTTCCCTGTAGTATCGGTAATCGGTGAAGCGGTCGATCTCGGCCGGTTTGAGCAGCCCGATCTCATCATAGTGGCGAAGCATCCTGACACTGACCCTGGACAGCTTTGAAAATTCTCCGATCTTCAGCATGGCGGTACCTCCTGTTGCCTGTCCTGTTGAGCTCACGCTCAGTGTAATGCCTGACACAGTGAGAGAGTCAAGGGCGGTTTTTCAAACTTTTTTCAAGAAATTCGGGCACGATTTTCCGGGAAATACTCCGCCGCCCAAAAACGTCCGGCAAGCGTTTTCTGCCGGACGTTTTGGGATGCGTACTGAAATTGCAAAGCCCTTTCGGCGCTCCCGCCGTCTCTCCTTCAGGCGGCCAGCGCCTGTTCTTTTTTCAGCTTTTTCAAATAGGGCAGCAGCAGCGCCATTGAGATCAGCAGCGCCGCCGCATCCGCCGCGGGCGTGGCC
>JAEYFO010000278.1 GCA_023402915.1 Bacillota bacterium
GATGTAGACAATGGGTACCTCCGAAGATCACGGCCCCGGATCACAGGGCGAAAGTCAGACGCTGCGCGCGGCAAAGTGCAGCACAGCGCCGCCGCGAAGCAGAAAAATGCAGGCGAAAGACCCGGCAGAGCAGCCGGTATTCTTTTGTATTATCTCATGGAGTCTGGGGAATGTAAAGCGCGGCGCGGCAGGGGAAAAAGAAACAATTTGTGAAATGTTCTGCCGCGGTGAGCGCTCGAGGGGAAAAACGATGGAAACAGACGGGAAAACGCCCGTTTTGAAGAAGAAATGCTTGTAATTTTGACAGAAAATGAATAGAATAACGATAAAATAGAACGCTTTTTCAGCGGATACGCACCGGGCAAAAAGGCGGGGCAGCGATCGCTCCCTGAAACCGAACAGTACCAGGCCCGCCCGGTGCGGGTTTTTTGAAGGAGGAATTTTTGAATGAAACAGATTCATTTTACATTAGACGGCAAGGCCGTTTCCACAGCGGAAGGCACGAAGCTGGAGGCGCTTTTGGGCGAACGGGGCAAGGAAAGCCTCAATCCGGCCATGATCGCTCAGGTGGGAAGCCGCATCCGGGAGTTTTCCTACGCCCCCAAAGAGGGCGACGACGTTCGGCTGTTCGATCTTTCGGACGCGCTGGGCAGCCGCGCTTACGTGCGGGGGATGCTGCACATTTTTCTTCAGGCGGTCAACGACGTTCTGCCCGGCGCGCGGGCGGACATTGAGCACAGCATGAACGAGGGCATCTATTGCGAGCTGCACGGCGGCGAACCGCTCACGCCCTTTTCCATGGAGCGCATCGAGCGGCGGATGCACGAAATTTCCGCGGCGGGCGAGCCCTTTGTCAGAAAGCTCATCAGCCGGGACGACGCCATTGCCCTTTACGAAAGGGACGGCCAGGAAGAAAAGGCGCGGCTGCTGCATTTTCGCGAGGACAGGGTGTTCAAGGTCTATTCCTGCGGCACGGTGACGGACTATTTTTACGGCCATATGCCGCCGTCCACGGACTATATCCGCCGGTTCAAGCTGGTGTATTCCGCGCCGGGCTGCGTGCTGGTCTATCCCCGCAGGGACGCCCCGGAAGCGGAGCTGCGCTTCACGCCCAGTCCCAAGCTCTCCCATGTGTTCCGCCAGAGCGAGCGCTGGGCGGATATTCTCGAATGCGGCACGGTGGCCGACCTGAACGAAATGACGGAGCGGGGCGAGCTGGCCGAGTTCATCCGGGTCAACGAAGCGCTCCACGAAAAGGAGATCGCCTCCATCGCCGGACAGATCGTCCGGCAGCAGCGGCGGGTCGTGCTGGTGGCGGGCCCCTCTTCTTCGGGAAAGACCACGTTTGCCCAAAGGCTGTGCGTGCAGCTGCGGGCGGCGGAAAAGCGTCCCATTTTGATCTCGCTGGACAATTATTACCGCGACCGCGACAGCATCGAGCGGCAAAACGACGGCTCGATCGATCTGGAAAACATCAATACGCTCGATCTGCCCCTTTTGAACGAACAGCTGGCGCTGCTGCTGGCCGGGAAAGAAGTGCCGGTGCCCCGCTTTGATTTCAAGCAGGGAAAGAGCGTGCCCGGCCGGACGCTGCGGCTCGGCCCGAACGACATCCTCATGATGGAAGGCATCCACGGGCTCAACGGCGCGGTGAGCGAAGCCGTTGCGGCCGACGACAAATTCAAGGTGTTCATCAGCGCGCTGACCCAGCTCAACCTCGATCTGCACAATCGCATTCCCGCCTCGGATGTGCGGCTGCTGCGCCGGATGGTGCGCGATCACACCCACCGGGGCGCGTCGGTCGAGCGGACGTTTTCCATGTGGGAGTCCGTGCGCACGGGGGAGATGCGCTGGATCGTCCCCTATCAGGAAAGCTGCGACGCGATGTTCAACTCCACGCTGGTGTATGAGCTGCTCTTCCTCAAGCAGCTGGCCTACCCGCTCCTCAAGGCTGTGCCGGAGGACGATCCCTGTTACGTCGAGGCAAACCTGCTCGTCAAATTTCTCAAATACTTCGTCGATCCGGGCGAAGAAGCGAAAATCGAGGTCCCCCGCACGTCCATCCTGCGCGAATTTATCGGCGGCGGGTGCTTTGAGCAGTAAAATCGGGCGCGCCGGATGAGATTATGGCTTGATTTGAACGGGCGCATGGACTATGATTAGTAACAAAGCGGCCGTTGAATGGACAGCTCCTTTTGTGCAAAAATGCGCCGCGAGAAAAATGCGGAGGGAACATGATGACAAATCCGAGCAGAGTTGCTTTCACTGTCTTTGGGCGGGATATTTACTGGTACGGGATCCTGATCGCGTTTGCGGTGCTTGCGGGCATCTGGATCGCCCTGCGCGGCGCGAAGCGCCACAACTGGAAAGAGGACGATGTCGTCGATTTTGCGCTGTGGGCCGTGCCTGTTTCCGTCATTTGCGCCCGGCTGTATTATGTGATCTTTGAATGGGGCATGTTCCGCGACAATCCCATCAAGATCCTCTATATCTGGGAGGGCGGATTGGCGATTTACGGCGCGGTCATCGGCGGCATCGCGACGGCGGTCGTTTTTTGCAGGGCCAGAAAGCTCAGCTTCTGGGATCTGGCGGACATCGTGGCTCCCAGCCTTGTTCTGGGGCAGGCCATCGGCCGCTGGGGCAATTTCTTCAATCAGGAAGCCTTCGGCATCGAGGTGACGAACCCCAAGCTGATGTGGTTCCCCATGGCGGTGCGCATCGACGCGACTAACACCGTTCATTACGCGACGTTCTTTTACGAATCGCTGTGGTGCTTCCTGATCTTTATTTTCCTCATGGCCATGCGCCGCAAGTTCAAGCACAAGGGCGACGTGTTCCTCTGGTACACAATGCTCTATGCCTTCGAGCGCATGTTTGTCGAAGGACTGCGCACCGACAGCCTTTATATCGGCTCTGTCCGCGTCAGCCAGCTGCTCAGCGCCGTGCTCTTTGCGGGCCTTGCGGCGTTCATGATCGTGCGCGCCGTGCGCGAGAAAAAGACCGGCGTGCTCATCGGCGCGGCGGCCACGGAATGGAAGAGCCTGCATGAGCCCGAAGCGCCAAAAGAGGGAGCGGAAGAAATTTCGGAAGAAGCGCCTTCTGCTTGCGAAGAAGTCGAAAAAGCCGAAGAGGACGACGGATCGTCCGAAAAAAACGAAGCGGCGGAATCTTCTGAAAAGCCGGAAGAAGCGAAGGCCGAACCGGAAGCGGAAAAATCCGGCGAGCAGACCGAAAATCAGGACAAAAGCGAAGAAGGCGACAAGGAGTAATACGGCGGCGCGCCGTTGGAGTTTACGACAAGAAAGAGGAAGACAATGCGAAATTTGACTTTGCTGACCGACCTGTACGAGCTGACGATGATGTACGGCTATTTCCGCAAGGGAATGCACAAGAACGTCGTGGTGTTCGACGTGTTTTTCCGCCAGCAGAAAAACGGAAGCAGCTACGCCCTGGCAGCCGGTCTGGAGCAGGCCATCGACTATATCAACGGCCTGCGCTTTGACGAGGACGCCATCGAGTATCTCCGCTCGCTCGACCTGTGCGACGAGGCGTTCCTCGAGGAGCTGAGAAACCTTCGCTTCACGGGCGAGATCTACGCGGTGCCCGAGGGCACGGTCGTGTTCCCCTATGAGCCGCTGCTGCGGGTCAAGGCCACCATTTTTGAAGCCCAGCTGATCGAAACGGCGCTGCTCAACATCATCAACCATCAGACGCT
>JAEYFO010000254.1 GCA_023402915.1 Bacillota bacterium
CCTTCACCCCTTCGGGGCACACGGCGGGGCACACGGCACGCCGGGGGCGCTTTACCCCTCCGGGGCACAGGTCTGCCCGCACCCCTCCGGGGCACACAGCAGGAACCGTATGTGCCCTTGTCAACTGAGGGTAGAAAAATCAAAAGTGACAAAACCGTAAGAAACCGGGCGGGATTTGTAAGGTCATTCGATGGCAGGCGAATCCCGCATTTTTTATAATGGGAGCATCTTCAAACGGCGCGGAGCCGAAAAAAAGAGCGCCCGGCGCAAAAAGGCTCCGGCCGGAATTCAGGCATCGACGGAGGTGCGGCATGGAATTGCTCAAAATTCAAAATCTCAAAAAGGTATACAGCACGAAGCTGGGCTTGCAGCAGTGCGTTGCGCTCAAAAATGTCAGCTTTTCGGTGGAGGAGGGGGAATTCGTGGCCATCATGGGCCCGTCCGGCAGCGGCAAGACGACGCTTTTGAACCTGCTGGCTTCGCTCGACCGGCCGACGGGCGGCGACGTGCTCCTTGGCGGCGTGAGCTTTTCGTCCGTGCGGGACAAGGACCTTTCCAAGTTCCGCCGGGACAATCTCGGGTTTGTGTTTCAGGATTTCAACCTGCTCGATACCTTTTCCCTCAAGGACAACATCCTGCTGCCGCTGGTGCTTTCTCAGGTGCCCTATCAGAAAATGGAAGCGCGGCTCCTGCCCGTGGCACGGGCGCTGGACATCGAGCCGCTTTTGAATAAATTTCCCTATGAAGTGTCCGGCGGCGAAAAACAGCGCGCCGCCGTGGCGCGGGCGGTCATCACCGATCCGAAGCTGATCCTGGCGGACGAACCGACCGGCGCGCTGGACTCCAAAGCCTCCGCGAGCCTGCTTCGCAGTTTCCGCGACCTCAACGAGCAGGGCGGAAAGACCATCCTCATGGTGACGCACAGCGCGCAGGCTGCCAGCTACGCCAAGCGGGTGCTGTTCATCAAGGACGGCGAGATCTTTGCCCAGCTCTATCGCGGCGGCGAGGACAACCGGGCGTTTTTCGACCGGATCGTGAGCAATCTTGCGGTGCTCTCGGAAGGGGGCGCGGACGTTGGCTAAGGGATTTTACCGCAGGCTTGCGTGGAACAACCTGCGCCGCAGCAGGGACGTCTGCCTGCCCTATATGATCGCGACGGCCATCATCAGCAGCGTATTTTTCCTGACGGTGGGGCTGGCGCTTTCCGATAAGCTCTCAAGCGTTCCCGCCGGGAAAACGACCCAGGGCATGTTCGCCATGGCCATCGGGCTGTTCGCCGTGTTCGCCGTGGAATTTATGGCCTATATCAACAATTTCCTCGTCAAGCGGCGCAAAAAGGAATTCGGCCTTTACGGCGTACTGGGCCTTTCCAAAAGCCACGTGGGACGGGTGCTCCTTTGGGAAAACGGAATGACCATCGGCATCGGCGTGCTGGCGGGCATGGCGTTTTCGCTGGTGTTCGGGCGGCTGCTGTTTCTGCTGCTGCTCAAGCTCATCCGCGCCGCGCCGGACAGCGCGTTTTCCATCGGTCCGAAAGCCTATATTCTCACAGGAATCTTGTTTCTGTTCATCTATATCGCGACGAGCGTCTATAATCTCGTCCAGATCCGGCTTTCCAACCCTATCGAGCTGCTCCACAGCGAAAAAGAGGGGGATAAACCGGATAGCAAATTCCTCGTTCCGGCGGCGGTGATCGGCTTTGTGCTGCTGGGCGCGGCGTACTATTACGCCTGGACGATCAAGGTCTCCACGGCGGCGCTGGGATTGTTTTTCCCGCTGGCGCTGCTGGTCATCCTCGCAACGTGCCTGCTGTTTACGTCCGGCAGCATCGTTGTGCTTCGAATGCTCCGCGCCAACAAGCGCGTTTATTATAAACTCAAAAACTTCGTTTCCATTTCCGGCATGTTCCACCGGATGCGGCAAAACGCCGCAGGTCTTGCGGTCATCTGCATCCTTTCGACCATGCTCGTCGTCACGGTTTCCACGACGTTGGCGCTCTATCTGGGTCAGGAGAGCATCCTCAAGGAAACCTATCCGGGCTACGACGTGGCCGTCAGCCTTTACCGCGGCGCATTGGACGATACGACCGACGCAAAACGGGAGACGGCTGTGGAAAAGCTTGGAAAGCAGCTCGACGGGCAGATCGAAGCGCTTTGCAAACACTACGGTGTGGAAACGGAAAAACTCGACCTGCCCGCGCAGCGGATTCAAGACGCGAGCCTTGAAGGCAGCGGGAGCGGCTGGTATTACGACAAGGTGCAATATTTTGACCATTGCGCCTACGCGGGCGGCCGGTTCGTCTTGAAGCTCAACGCCGGGCAGACCGAGGGACTCGCTTTCAGCAAGGCCTTTGACGAGGCCTGTATGTCTCTTGCGGGCGATGGCATCTCGTGGACGAACAGCGTCTACAATTCCCGGCAGCAGGGCTATGCCGTCTATGGCGGGCTGCTGTTCCTCGGGGCGTTTTTCGGAATTCTGTTTCTGTCCGTGACGGTGCTGCTGATCTATTTCAAGCAGGTGACGGAAGGCCACGAGGATAAGGAACGCTTTGAAATCCTGCAAAAGGTCGGCATGGATGAATCCCAGGTGAGATCCACCATCAACCGGCAGATCCTCTGGGTGTTCTTCCTGCCGCTGGGCATGACGTTCCTTCACATGGTCTTTGCCAGCCGGATCATCGCCAGGATGCTCGAATGCTTCTTGATCTATGACTGGACGCTGACCATCAGCTGCGCCGCCGGCGTTTGCGCGGTGTTTGCGCTGCTGTATCTGATCGTTTACCGGGCGACGGCGAAAACCTATTTCAAGATCGTCAAATGGTGACCCTTCTCCCAAAAAACAGAAAACGAAAGAAAGAGATCATGGCGGGCTTCCCGCGGGAGGCCCGCTCAATATTGGCAGACCAAAAGAAAAAACGGCGCGCAGCGCCGCTCATAGCGCAAAAGAAATTGCCCTCCTGCAAAGCGCGGGAGGGCAATTTTTGTTGGGTTTGCTTTTTGAAAATCGGGCGCGAAAAGAGTTTTGAAGCAGCGGCCGATTTGCAGGAAGGCAGATCGTTTCTATTCTTTGACGGAATTTGAGAAAAGCGCTCTTTTTCGTGCCGCAGCCCGCTTAAAGATGGATCGAAAACGCTCCGAACGCAAACAGCCCGGCGCCCTGAAAGAGCTTTTTCTCCCGTTCCAATGCAGAAAACGCCGCGTCGATCTCCGCCGTCAGGCCGGGGGAGAGGGGGAAAGCGTGATGCCCCGGAAAGAGTTGGGAAACGGGCAGGGCGCGAACACGCCGGACGGAACCGGCAAAGGCGCGTGGGTCGGTCGTGGGGTAAAACGCATCCAGACAGCCTGCATAAATCAGATCGCCGGAAAAGAGCGCGCCCCGCGCCCGCTCAAAAAAGCAGCAGTGTCCCGGCGAATGGCCGGGCGTGTGAAGCACCTCCAGCGTCCGGCCGCCCAGATCGATCCGCTGCCCGTCAAAGAGCAGCTTTGTCGCGCCGCCCTGATAAATTTGATAGGAGTCCAAAGAAAAATCCTCCGGAAACGGGCAGGGGCGAGCGGTCAGATTCTGCCTGACAACGGAGAGCGGCAGGGGGAAGTTTCCTGAAAGCCAGCCTGCTTCCGCTTCGTGAACGGCCACGGAAGAAAATTCGCCGTGACTGCCGATGTGATCCCAATGGGCGTGGGTCGTCAAAACGAGGATGGGCAGCGCTGTCAGCGCCTCAACGACGGGCCGGAGGCGCGACACGCCCAGCCCCGTATCGATGAGGGCGGCGCGTTCCGTTCCAAAGAGCAGATAGCAGTGCGGTTCCTCCCAGTGGAGCGGTTCGCTGATCGCAAAGGTGTCGCGATCGAGCTGCGCAACGGAAAACCAGCGGGAGCAGGCGGCGTATTTCATTGGAAACTCCACGGGCGGAAAAGAGCTTCCGCAATAATCATCGGGCGGAAGAAAGACTTCCGAAAATAATTCAAGCAGGAAAATTTTCTGCGCAGGCGGCAGGCTTTCAAGGAGTCTCCTTGAAGAACCTTCGAAAAAATTTTTGAAGCCCCCTTGCGCGAAAGCAGGTTTCTGCGCGGTCAAAGGGAAAAACGGTCTTTCGCTGCTGCTTGAACGGTCACACCAGCCGAAGCGCCTTGACAGCACCTTCGTCCGGCGTGGCGTAGAGCGTGCGGTTCGTGCTGTAGATCACGAAGCCCGGCTTGGAACCGGAGGGCTTCTTGACGTATTTTCGGGGCGTGTAATCCACCGGCACCTGCGCCGACGTGCGCGCCTTGGAGTGCCAGGCTGCAAGGAGCGCCGCTTCCCGAAGCGTCTGCTCGGACGGCGCGGCCGATTTGACGATCACATGGGAGCCGGGGATGTTCTTCGTGTGCATCCAGACGTCGTCGCCATCGGCAAAGCGCAGCGTCAGATCGTCGTTTTGCACGTTGTTTTTTCCGACGAAAATGTCCGTTCCGTCGCTGGAAAGATAGTGAAGCGGCCTGGTTTTGGCCAGCTTTGGCGGACGCTTGCGGCCTTTTTCCGCCTTGGCGTACCCTTCGCGGATCAGCTCTTCGCGAATTTCGGCCAGCTCGTTTTCCTCCGTGCAGTTCTCAAGGTTATTGATCTGCCCCTCGAGATAGGCCAGTTCTTCGGTGATTTGGGCGATCTGCCCGTCCGCCATGTCGTAGGCGGCCTTGGCCTTGTTGTAGCGCTTGTAGTATTTCTGCGCGTTGGCGGAGGGGGAGAGCGTCGGGTCGAGCGCAATGGTGACGGTCGCAAGGTTCTCGTCGTAATAATTCTGAACGCTTGCGCTTTTTGCGCCCCGCTCCAGCTGGTAGGCGTTGGCGGTGAGCAGCTCGCCAAAGAGCCGGTATTGCTCCATTTTTTCGGACTGGCGCAAAATGTCCTGCTGAATGGCCAGCTTTTTCTGGCAGCGCTCGATGTTGTTGGCCAAGATCCGGTGGAGGGACGCGCCCTTTTGCCGGATGCGATCCGTCCGCTCCCGAAGGTCGTAAAACACGTCCATCGTCTCGCTGACGGAAGGATAGCTCTGCTTGAACTGCGGGGCGTATTGCGACGGATCGTAAGGGAAGAATGCCAGCGGGTCGCCGTAGTCGTTGAGCACCAGCGTCGGGGAGAATTCCCCTTCCCGGATGGCGGCAAAAAACGCGGCGATGCGCCTGACGGCCATGGTGCGATGAGCCTCGTCCAGCTCGTCAAAGGCGATGGCGTCCGTTCCGGCGGCGCGCAGGGCGATCTCTGCTGCGGCGGCGGGAGAAAGGCCCGCCCAGAGGGACAAGATGGCCCGGCCAAGGGGCGCGCTGGTCTCAGAGAGCAGCTGCGCAACGGCCGCTTCATCCGCTTCGGTGGGGTCGGCCTTCCCCTGAGAGGGGGGCGCTTCATAGGGCACGCCCGGCATCAGCACGCGCACGGAAGAAAGGGCGGGCGTGACGTGGCGGATCGCGTCCACGATGACGCCGTCCTCTTTGACCAACACGATGTTGGAGTATTTTCCCATGATCTCGACGATGAGCGTGAACGTCGAAAGGTCGCCCAGCTCGTCCTGCGCTTCGACGGCGATGTGCAAAATGCGGTCAAAACCGGGCTGCGAAAGGGAGAGCACCTTGCCGCCCGTGAGGTATTTTCGCATCAGCATACAGAACATCGGCGGCTCGGCGGGGTTCTGCCGCCCGGCGCGGGTCAGCTGCACCCGTCCGCGGGAAGCGTTGGCCGAAAGCAGCAGCCGGTGTCCGCCCCGCAACAGCAGGAGCAGCTCGTCTTTTTCCGGCTGATAGATTTTTTCGATTTTTGCGCCGATGATTTTTCCGGCCAGCTCTGCGCGCGCCGCGGCGAGCGTGATTCCATCCATTTTTGATAAACTCCCTGAAGGTCAGATTTCAAAATTCTGAGGCGGCGCACGATGGCTTTTGAAAAATTTTTGAAAAAACACCCGCTGTCCGCCGTTTGTTCAATTATATCGCAAAAGCGCCCGGTTGCAAAGCGCCCCGCGCTGCGTCTGAAATGAGGACGAAGCGAATAGAATAAAGCAAAGCGGCTTTTTGACGATCGAAGTTTGACGCATGGCGCGAGGAGGGAAAGAAAATGCGAAGAATTCTGGCGGCTTTTTTGTGCGCGGCGCTGCTTTTGACGGCGGGCTGCGCAAAACCGCAGCAGAGCGAGCCGGTGCTCGCC
>JAEYFO010000257.1 GCA_023402915.1 Bacillota bacterium
GAATGCGGCAGCGTTTTCAAAAACCTTCCGCAAAATATTCTGAAAAATTCCGGAAAGGGTTTTCCATCCCCATGATCCTTACGCTTGATATCGGAAACACGAACATCAAATGCGGCCTGTTTGAAAACGGCCGGCTGTACCGCTCCTGGCGCATGTCGAGCAGCCGGGAAAAAACCGCTGACGAACTGGGCATCGCAATGGAGTCCTTCTTTGCGCATATCAACCGCGCCCCCGCCGAGGTGGAAGGCATCATCGTTTCGTCGGTCATTCCGTCGATCAACTATACCATCGAGCATATGTGCCAGCTGTATTTCCCCGGCCCGAAGCTGATTTTCGTCGGTCCGGGCGTGCGCACTGGCATCAACCTGCGCTACGAAAACCCCAAGGGCTTGGGCGCGGACCGCATCTGTAACGCCGTGGCGGCCTGGCGGCTGTACGGCGGGCCGGTCATCACGGTGGATTTCGGCACGGCGACCACGTTCGGCGCCATTTCCGAAAAGGGCGATTTTCTCGGCGGCGCCATCTGCCCCGGCGTGAAGATCTCCGCCGCCACCCTGATCGAAAAGACGGCGCAGCTGCCGAAGGTCGAGCTGGTCAAGCCAAAAACCGTCATCGGCACGAACACCATCCACTGCATCCAGTCCGGCATTGTCTACGGCTACGTCGGGCAGGTGGATTACCTCATCGAAGGCATCAGCCGGGAGCTGGAAATGGACAGGCCCCGGGTCGTTGCCACGGGCGGCATGGCGCGGCTCATCGCCAGCGAATCCCGCTATCCCATCGAGATCAACAGCATCCTGACGCTTCAGGGACTGTATATGATTTATGAAATGAACACCGTCAAGCAGCGCTGACGCTTTGGGCGCTGGGGAAGGAGCGAACAATGAAACAAGTGGCAGTGGGCCTGCTGGGCTTCGGCACGGTCGGAACGGGCGTTTACCGCGTCCTGACCGAAAACAAGAAGTCCATTGAGCACCGCGAACGGCTGGAGATCAACGTCAAGCGCATTCTGGTTCGGGATCTGACGACGGAGCCCAATCTTTCCATGGCGCCGATGGAGCTTTTCTGCACCAATTATGACGACATCATCAACGACGAGGAAATTTCCATCGTCGTCGAGTGCATGGGTGGCACCCGCCCGGCGCGGGAGTTCATCCTGCGCGCCCTTGAAGCGGGAAAATCCGTCGTCACCTCCAACAAGGAAGTGCTGGCCAAGCACTGGCCGGATTTTGAGCGGACGGCAAAGACCACCGGCGCAGGGCTTTATTTCGAAGCGACGGCGGGCGGCGGCGTGCCCGTCATCCGCACGCTCCTCGATTCCATGCAGGGCAACGACATCACGCTGCTGATGGGCATCATCAACGGCACGACGAACTATATCCTCACCAAGATGACCGAAGAAGGGCAGCCCTATGAAAAGGTGCTGGCCGAAGCGCAGAAGCTGGGCTACGCCGAAGCCAATCCCGCCGCGGACGTGGAGGGCTGGGACTGCGTTTATAAGCTCTCCATCCTTGCGTCCATCGCGTTCCATGCCCGCGTCAATATCGACGCGATCTACCGCGAGGGCATCACGGGCGTGACGGCGGAGGACATCGCCATCGCCAAGGATCTTGGGTATGTCATCAAGCTGCTGGCCATCGGCAAAAAGCAGGACGGCAACCTTGAGGTGCGCGTCCATCCCACCATGCTGCCCAAGGAGCATCCCCTTGCCACGGTCAGCGGCGTGTTCAACGGCATTTTCCTGCACGGCAACGCCGTGGACGACATCATGCTCTATGGCCGCGGCGCGGGCCAGATGCCCACCGCCAGCGCCGTGGTGTCCGACGTGATCTACGCCGCCCACGCCGAGAGCCACCGCTATATGACGTTCGTCAACGAATTCGACGCGCCCCAGTGGCTCGTTCACCAGAAGGACTGGCTCAGCGGCTACTTCCTCCGCATGACCGTCAGCGACGAGCTGGGCGTGCTGTCCCGCATCACCGGTGCGCTGGCCGATAACGAAGTTTCTGTCCATTCCGTCATGCAGAAGCATGAGGACCGCGAAGAGGGCACCGTCTCGCTGGTGTTCATCACCGACACCGCCCGCGAGCTGTCCGTCCAGTCCGCGCTCAGCACCCTGGGCGAAATGGATTGCGTCCGCAGCATCGACAGCGTCATGCGCGTCGAGCAGTAAGGCGAAACACCGGCGGAAAACAGGGGAGAGGCGAACAGGCCACGCTTTTTCCCCTTCGCCAGCGGAATATTTTGTCTGCAATTTGAGAGGACTGCCGGGGGATGGAATGTTCAAACAGCCAAAAATCGGCCAGCCCTCTCTTTTGGAACCAAACCCAACAAGGAGGAACCTCACCATGCTGATCAAAAAAGAAAATATGGTTCACGAACAGCGCACCCATTGGCGCGACGGCAAGGGCACGGCCGACGTGATCCACTTCACCAAGACGGACAATCCCCCCAAGTGGCGCTTTGCGGGCGTGATGATCTTTGAACCCGGAACGTCTATCGGCAACCACGTCCATGCGGGCGAATACGAGCTGTACTACGTCCTCGAAGGCGAAGGCACGCTGCTCGACAACGGCAAGCCCGTGCAGGTGGGCCCCGGCGATGCGGTCTATACCGGCGGCGGCGCTTCCCATTCTCTCGAAAACACCGGAACGACCACCCTGAAGGTTCTGGGCGTCGTCGTTCAGGAATAAGCAAAAATTTGGTCATAAGCAAGCGCTGGGAACGGCTTACGAAGAGGCGGTTCCCGGCGTCTTTTTTCTTTCTGATTTCTTAAAAATTCGAATAAAATCCTTAAAGTTTTCCTGCAAAAACCGATAGTTGCTTGACGGAAATTTTCCGGGAACTTACCCTGAAAGGGAGCGCGGTTTTTCTTTTTTTATTCCCTGCGCTCCTCTGCACTCATTCCTTTTATCCGGCGCGGCGCTGCCGCAAAACCGAACGGAGGTATTTTTCTCATGGATCTTTTTCAGAAAGCATACGATTTCCGTGATGCGGACGAAGCCCGCGCTTCCGGGCTGTATCCCTATTTTCACGCCCTGGAATCCGGGCAGGACACCGAGGTCATCATCGATGGAAAGCCCATCATCATGCTCGGCTCCAACAACTACATGGGCCTGACCAGCGACCCGCGCACCATTGCCGCCGGCAAGCGGGCGCTCGACCAGTACGGCACCGGCTGCTCCGGCTC
>JAEYFO010000043.1 GCA_023402915.1 Bacillota bacterium
CTCCTAAGCGAAAGGCCGCGCGTTCGAATCGCGCCGGGGACGCCAGAAAAATGCTGCAACTCATGTGGGATGCGGCATTTTTGTTTTTTGGGAAAGACGGTTCGGAGCAGAAGCGATCGTGCAGAAAATAAAGCGTGAGACGCGGAAAGCGGCTCGGCCGAGAAGAGCAAGAAAAGGCTTTTTCAGAGGGCTGCGAGAAAACGGCTGCTGAGAAAAGAGCCGTTCGGCGAAAAGAAGCAGTCAAATCACCTGCTGGCGAAGGTGCATCTGCCAAAACGGCTCGAGGAACGCGGACGGCTTCGAAGATTTGAGAGCGGGGAAAGACCGGCGCGACCGGCTGCTGCGGGCGTTTTTGCTGCTGCGGATTTTTCGCGCAGGAGCGTTATGGAAGCTGGAAATGGGCTGGACCGCTGTTTGGAACGGCTGCATATTCTTTCCTCAAAACGACGGGGAGGGAGGATGCGTCAACCGATCGCGCATGGCTCGCATTGCTTTGGGAGCGCGGTGAATTGATGCGGTTAGCCACTTTTGCAAGATGGTTAAAAATGCGCGCAGAAGAGAGAAAAACCTTTTAGCGGCTTTGGGCAGCAGGGGTTTCGAGGAGGCGTTGGGGTGCTGGCCAAAGAACAGGGGAGTTTGGCGCTGCGGCGGCGGGAACCGGCGGGCTGTCATTCTTTTGATTCATGAGGAAATGGAAAAATCCTTTCGCATTCTAACATCGTTGAAAAAGCGACATCGCTGTTCAAAAATGCATCGTTGAAAAATCCAGTCGCCCTTTGGGGCCGGAAGCGCCGCCCGGCGGGGTTTTGGCGGTTTATAAAAAAGAGAAAGGGCAGCCCGGCAAAACGGAAGCAAAAGGACGGCGAAAGAAAATTTTAAGAAAAAAGGAAAAATTTGGGTGAAAAGTTCTGAAATCCGGCTGGAAATCTGCTATGATAGAAATAACTTCTGAAAAACTTCTGAAAAGTGAAGGACAGAAGTGAGGAACGCACCCTTGTCAACAGAGGGTAAGAAAGAAGAGGATCAGGCTGATGAAACAATACAAACACAGCAGGCTGCTGGCGCTGCTGCTGGCGGCGGCGCTGCTTTGCGCAGCACTTTGCGGCTGTTCCGGCGCGGAAGAGGCGGACGGCGGCGAGGCGGATCGCGGCAATGTGCAGGGCACGGCGCAGGAAGGCACGGCGCAGGGCACGGGCGCGGCGGCAAACGCCAACGCCGAGCCCGGAAGCTGGGCGATCTACTGGTATCTTTGCGGCAGCGATCTGGAGTCCAACTACGGCGCGGCCACGACGGACATTTACGAAGCCATGCAGGTCGCTCTGCCGGAAAACGTCAAGGTCGTCATCCAGAGCGGCGGCGCGAACGAGTGGCAGAACGAAGTGATCTCCGCTGAGCAGATGGAACGGTATGTGCTCGAAAGCAACAATTTTGAAAAGATCGGCGAACTGCCGGACGCCAGCATGGGCGACGCGCAGACGCTGACGGAGTTTTTGGAATTCTGCACGCAGAACTATCCGGCCGAGCACCGGATGCTGGTGTTCTGGAACCATGGCGGCGGCTCGATCTCCGGCGTGGCCTTCGACGAGCGGCACGACTACGATTCCCTTTCCCTTGGCGAAATTTATAACGCGCTGAGCACGGTGTTCCCCGACCCGCAGACGCAGCCTTTCGACATCGTGGGCTTTGACGCCTGCCTGATGGCGACGGTGGACGCCGCAAACGTCCTGACGCCCTTTGCCCGCTATCTCGTGGCGAGCGAGGAGACGGAGCCGGGCGGCGGCTGGCAGTACACCGAATGGCTGGGCGCGTTGGCGGCGGATACGGGCATCCAGCCCTCCAAGCTGGGCATGGTGATCTGCGACAGCTATTTGAAGGCCTGCGAAGAGGACGGTTCGGACGGTTCCGCAACGCTGTCCCTCGTCGATCTTGAGAAGGTCCCGGCGCTGCTTACCGCCTACGAGGAATTCGGCAAGGAGGCGCTCCGGCAGGCCAGCGAGAACCCCATGAGCGCTTTCACGAGCTTTGGCCGCGCGGCGCAGAACGCTGAAAATTACGGCGGCAACACCCCCGAAGAGGGATACACCAACATGGTCGATCTGGGCCATCTGGCCAGAAACAGCGCGGCGCAGCTGGGCGATGCGGCAAAGAGCGTCCTTTCCGCGCTGGACGACTGCGTCGTTTACAAGGTCAACGGCCCGTATCATCAGGAGGCCACCGGCCTTTCGTGCTACTATCCCTATAAGAGCGACGACGGCAGCCTCGAAGGGTTCTATAACGTCGGTGCGAGCGAAGCGTTCAAGTATTTCTACAGCTACGCCGTCACGGGCGCGATGGACGAAAGCGGCGCGCAGTACGTCGAGCAGGAAGCGGGCGGCAGCCAGCCGGAAGAAGTCTCGACGGCTTCCCTCGAGGCGCTGGAGGATCATGCCCTGCGCATGGATAAGAGCGGCAACGCCGTGCTCGATCTGGGGCCGGAGCTGGTGCAGTACCTGACCAGCGTGCGCTTTGAGCTGTGCTATTTCGATCCGGACGCGGATCAGCTCATCATGCTCGGCAGCGACAACGACATCGACGCCGACTGGGACAACGGCGTGTTCCAGGACAATTTCCAGGGCATCTGGGGCGCGATCGACGGCAATCCCTGCTATATGGAATTGGTGTTTGAGGGCGAGGACTACAACCTCTACTCGGTGCCCATCCTTCTCAATGGCACGGCCTATAACCTGAGCGTGGCCTATCGCTACGACACGGGCGAATACGAGATCCTCGGCGCGCGCAAGGGGCTGGAGGAAAGCGGCATGGCCGACAAGAACCTCCGGAAGCTGGCTCCCGGCGACGAGGTCACGCTGCTTCATTATTATATGAACCTCTCGGACGACAGCGCCGATCCGGAGCTGGTCGAGACCTTCAGCCTGACGGTGACGGAGGACACGGTCTTTGAATCGAGCGACCTGGGCGACGGCTATTTTGCCATGATGTTTGAAATGATCGACACCTTCGGCAACAGCTACTATTCCGACATCGCGATGTTCAGCGTCGAGGACGGCGCGATCTATAACATCACCGAATAACGAACGGCCAAAACCGACCGGAGCCTTCGCAAAACGCGCGGGGGCTTCGATTTTTTGGAGTGCCCGCCCGTTCGTTTTTGGACGGGAGAAAGCAGCTGACAAAATGAAAACGAAGTCTTGATTTTGAAAAAAAGACTGATTACAATAGCAGTACGATTCTTTTCAGAAACGCCGCGTCGAGCAGTCGCGATCCCCCTTTCCCCCTGCGGGGCACACGGCACCCCTTCGGAGCACACGGCACCCCTTCGGAGCACATAGCACCCCTTCGGAGTACAGGCAAGAACCGTATGCGCCCTTGTCAACTGAGGGTGCAAAAAGAAAACCCGTCCTTTGCGGCGGGCGGAGAAGAAGCGTGTTTTGCCCCCTGAGACGGCTCTGCGCCCGGAGCAAACGGCGCGGAGAAAGAAAGGAAGCAGGATCATGCGG
>JAEYFO010000103.1 GCA_023402915.1 Bacillota bacterium
AAAATAAAGAAAGCGACAGGATGAAATTCAGTCGAACGGACGATTTGGCGCGGATTTTGTCAGAAAAACGGAATGCGTTGGGCATTTTAGGGAGAGTGCAGCGCATTCCAATCGGGGAGATGAAAGAATGAAGCTGTGGAGACGGCTGATCTGCGCGCTGGCGGCGGCCATGATGTGCCTTTCGGCGGTGAGCGCGCTGGCGGCGGAACGCTATCAGGTGCTGATGTATGGCGACAAGGACGAATACGTGCTGCGCCTTCAAAAGGAACTCAAGGCCCGGGGCTTTATGACGGAAGAACCCACCGGCTACTATGGCGACGCCACGGTGGCCGCCGTCAAAAAGGTGCAGGAAAAGAAGGGGCTGACCGTGGACGGCATTGCGGGCGTGGCCACGCAGAAGGCTCTTTTTGGAAAGTATTATTCCGAAATTCCCTCGAGCCGGGTCGTGACCAACACCAAAGCCGGCAGCACGTCCAACAGCTCTTCTTCGAGCAGTTCCGGCAGCGCAAGCAGCTCCTCTTCGAGCGGCTCCACCAAGCGCTATCAGGTGATGATGTACGGCGACAAGGACGAATACGTGCTGCGTCTGCAAAAAGAGCTGATCGCCCGCGGCTATATGACCGGCAAGGCCACCGGCTACTACGGCGACGCGACGGAGCAGGCCGTTACCAATTTCCAGAAGAAGAAGGGCCTTGAGGCCGACGGCATTGCGGGCGTGGCCACGCAGAAAGCTCTTTTCGGAAAATACTATGAACCCATTCCCGACAGCCGTAAGGTCAAGGTAAACACCACGACCGCCGACACCAGCACGGATGAGGAAGACGAAAAGTTCGACTCCATGCGTAAGGGCGACGCCGGTTCGGTCGTCAAAGCCGTGCAGGAGCAGCTCAAAAAGCTGGGCTATTTCAACCAGAGTAAGCTCACCACCTACTTCGGCGACGTGACGGAGGAAGCGGTGCTCGCGTTCCAGAAGCGAAACGGACTCAAAGAGGACGGCGTGGTGGGAATCAAGACCTATACGCTGCTGTTCTCCGGCAAGGCGAAAAAGGCGGAACCCTCTTCTTCGTCCTCCACGGGCGGCTCCGGCTCGACCCCGGCCAAGCAGGATGAAGAGGTCAACCTGGGCGTGACGGGCAACAGCGAAGTGATCGAAGAAGCCATCCGCTTTGCGGGCGAGCAGCTGGGCAAGCGCTACGTCTACGGCGGCAAAGGCCCCAATACCTTTGACTGCTCCGGCTTTACGTCCTATGTCCTCAAGCACGTGGGCGTGACGGTCAGCGGCTCCTCCAAGGCTCAGGGCAACAAGAGCGACTGGCCGAAGATCTCCTATGAAAACCTCCAGCGCGGCGACCTGCTGATCTTCACGGGTACGAAGCTCAAGGGCATCGGTCACGTGGGCATCTATCTGGGCGACGGCAGGTTCATCCATTGCTCGTCCGGCAGCGCCATGAGCGTGACGATCTCCCATCTGGCCGACCGCTATATGGACCGGTTCCTGTGGGGACGGCGCTGGGCGGTGGACGCGGACGCGAAGATCGCGGCGGAAGCCGAAGAGACCATCCGCAAGGAAGAAGAGCAGGAGGGCGGCGCGGCGGCCGAGATCCCCGATGAGGACGAGCTCCCCGTCGAGGAGACGGTCACGCCGGAAGAGGAGCAGGATCTCCTGATCGAGGACGAAGAATAAGCGAAAACCAAAGCGCCTGCGGGAATACTGCGGGCGCTTTTGCGTGAAAGAAAAGACGGAAAAAGCGGGTATGAGCGGCGCGCTGGGCGGCATACTCTTTGGAAAAAGCGGGAAGGCGAGGCCTGCTTGAAAACGTATTGAAAAAACAAGAAAGTAAGGCTTGCTTCAAAATTGTTGGAAGAAGCGAGAAGATAGGTCCCGTTAGAAAAAGAAAGAAGCCGGGCGCGGCACTTTGAAACGCGGTACTTTGAAAAGAAGGAAGAAGTTGGGCGCTGCACTTTGAAAAGTGGGAAGAAACACGAAAGCCGCGCGGCGTTCTTCAAAGGCTGGGGGCGGCCTTTTGAAACTTCCCTGCAAAACCGCACCCAAACTGCGCGCCGGTTTTACAAAAAGCACCGCTTATGCTATGATAAAACAAATGCGTCTTTCGGGGCGCAGACATTGACGGAAGGACACATTTGCCTTGAACAAAGGACCTGTCTATCTGGGCCGGGCCTCCTGGTTCCTGCTCAGAACCATTCTGATCGTTCTGCTGTGCGCGGGGGTGTTCTATTTTGCTTTTGCCACGGCCATGAATTACGGGTCGATCTATGTCATTTCGACGGAAGGGATCGAGCTGCGCGCGGACGTGATCCTCGGCGCGGCACAGGAGGACGAGCTGAGCAGCTATTTTACGGAGCAGTGGCTCCAAAGCGATGAAATGCTCACCCGCTCCCCCTATGAGACCTATAAAGTGACGGCCTATAACTACAGCCTGCGCCTGGAAAAAATCCGCGTGTGGGCCTGGTCGAAAACCGGCACGGTCACGGTGACGGAGCGGGTCACGGGCCTGACGGGCACGGCGACGGACGGCGCGCTGGGCGCGGACGGAAAGGCTGCCGCAGCGCCCGCCTGGACGGACTGCCGTTACGAGCTGATCCTCGAAAAAGGAGAGGGCGGCGTGTGGAAGATCAATGAGATCCGCCTGCTCGAAGAACTGCCCAAGCCCACCCCTGCGCCCACGGAGGAGCCTTCGGCTTCGCCGGAGCAGCCGGACGTGCAAACGCCGGCCGAACCCACGCCCGAAGCGGCGCCCACGCCGCCGGGAGCGTGACCGGCGCTTTTTTGAAACGACCGACAAGCCGCCGCCTTCTGG
>JAEYFO010000137.1 GCA_023402915.1 Bacillota bacterium
AACGACCTCAAGCACACCCGCGGCGTGCTGTCCATGGCCCGTTCCAGCCTGCCCGATTCCGCCGGAAGCCAGTTCTTCATCATGACGGAAACCTCTCCCCACCTGGACGGCGCATACGCCGCTTTCGGCAAGGTGCTTGATGACGAAAGCATGGAAGCGGTGGACCGCATCGTCAAAACGCCCACGCCCCGCAGCGAGCTGGCCGCCGGAAAGAGCATCTACGACATCAAGGACGGCGAAGGCAAGCCCGTGCGCGTCCATCAGGGCAACGCGGACATGCCCCTGACCCCCTGCCGGATCAGGACCATCACCGTGCAGCGCTGAGCGCCGGGATCGTTCTTCCAAAGAAAAAAGGCTTCGGAGACATAGGTTCCGGAGCCTTTTGCCGTTTTGCTTTCTTGTGTTCTGATTTTGGGGTCGCGCAAACGGAACCGTACAAATTATTCGGGGATTTTCGGCGGCAAAGAAGCGCTTCTTCGTTGAAGTCCGGTGCGCGGAAACGCACTTTGGTTTTGCAAAATTGTTTTGAAATCGTCCGCAAACGGAACCGTGCCGTTTCCCGTTTCGCCGCAAACGCCCCGCGTCGAGCAGACGCAATTCCCTTTGCCTGCGGCGGAGCACACAGCACCCCTGCGGAGCACACAGCACCCCTTCGGAGTACACAGTAAAACCCGCGCCGCGCCAACTGAGAATACAAACGTTTCTTCTTCGCCGCCGGGCTATTTTCTACTCTTTCTATTCTTCTTATTCTTCCTTCGCCGCGGCTTCTTCCGCGCCTTTTTCCCTCTTTTCCTTCGCTTTCTGTCCGGCCTGCGCCTTTTTGTTGATTTTCTGATAAACCAGAAGGCCCGCCACGCTGATGAGCGCCGTCACGCCGAACGCCACGATGGCCAGCGCGTAGTTTTTCGTGCCGAGGGCGTTGCCGCTGAACGTGGAGGTGATGACCGACGGGATGCGCGCCACGGTGCTGAGGGCAAGGAAGGTATACCACTTCATGTCCGTCAGACCCACAAAATAGGTCAGCACGTCCTTGGGCGTGCCGGGCAGGAAGAACAGCACGAAGATCAGCACGTTTCGCTTCTGGCTGTCGTGGAGCCATTTGACGGAATCCAGCTTTTCCCGGCTGATGAACGCTTCCACCAGCCGCACGCCGCACAGCCGCACAAAGCCGAACACCATCAGCGAGCCGATGGCCGCGCCGATCAGGCAAAGGAGCAGGCCGCCCCAGGAGCCGAACGCATAGCCCGCCGCGATCTCCAGCGGTTCGCCGGGGATGAGCGCGATGACCACCTGAAGGGCCATCATGCCCACAAAGGCCGCCTGGCCGCCAAACCCCCGCTCGCTGACCCACTGCCGGAACCGCTGCGGCTCGGAAACCATCTTCACCAGCGGCTTTCCGACCACCACGCTGAGCACGGCGATCAGCGCGATCAAAATCACGATCGAGCAGGCGCTGACCCATTTTCGCCGCCGTTGATAGTCTTTATTTTCCTGTTCCTGTTGATTCATTTCTCTTTTTTCTCCTGATAAAAAGTCTCCGCGCGCTGTTTTCTGGCGCAAAGCGAAAAGCTTCTCCGCTGTTTTCATCGAAATAAATCATGCGGAAGCCTTCTTTTCCATTTTACCAGAAAACCGCTCAACTTTCTTTAAGGTTTTTTGATAACCCTCCTGCAATTTGCATCTTTTTGCTTCTTTTTTGCATTGTTTTTCCTGCCGCCGCATATTCTTTTCTGACCGTCTCCGGCCAAACTGTTCCACCGTCCGAAAGGAGACTGATGTTTCATGCGGTATCTCGTGACCGGCGGCGCAGGCTTCGCCGGATTCCATCTTTGCAGCGCATTGCTCGCGCGCGGCGACAGTGTCGTCATTTTGGACAATCTTGACCCATTCTACGACCCTTCCGAAAAGCTAAAGAACCTTTCCGACCTCCACGCCCTTGCCGCGCCGGGACGGCTGACGTTTTTGCAGGGCGACGTGCGCGACGAACAGGTTTATGCCCGGGCGCTCGCCGGTGTGGACGGCGTGTTCCATCTGGCGGCGCTGGCAGGCGTGCGCGCTTCCGCGCGGGATCCCGCCCGGTATATGGACGTGAACATTCGCGGCACGATCCTTCTTTTGAGCGCCATGGGCCACGCGGGCGTCAAAAGCGCCGTGTTCGCCTCCTCTTCGTCGGTCTACGGTGAAGCGCCCACGCCCTTTTCCGAAGCCGCACCCTGCTTTCCCCTTTCCCCCTATGGGCTGACCACGTTCTGCGCCGAACTGCTCTGTGCGGCGCACAGCCATGCCTGGGGCGCGGGCATCGCCTGTGCGCGGCTGTTTTCGCTCTATGGCCCGCGGCAGCGGCCCGATCTGGTGCTGCGGCGCTTTACGTCGGCGCTGCTGCGCGGCGAGCCGGTGGAGCTTTACGGCAACGGCGCGCGGGATTACACGGAAATTTCCGACGCCGTGGCCGGGCTATTGCGCTGCATGGACTGGGCGCTGCGGTACGACTCCTGTGAGAGCTTCAACCTTTCGGGCGGCCGGGCGGTTTCCACGGAGGAGCTGCTTTCGCTTTTGTGCAAAGAACTGGCCGTTGCGCCGCGAAAGCTCCGTCTGCCCCGCGATCCGCTCGATCCGCTCCTGACGCTGGCCAATTTAGAAAAATCCAGCGCCATTTTAGGGTATACGCCAAAAGTTCCCTTCGAAGAGGGCGTGCAGCGCTTTCTTTCGTGGATGGTTCCGTCCGCCTGAATTTTTGATTATCGCTTTTAATGAGGTCTTGCGGCGCTTTTCTTTCGCGAACAGTTCCGCTCGACTGAATTCTTTCTTCCTGATCGTTCCGTTTTTTCAAATTTCCGAAGTATCGCGCTTTCCTTTCGCCTCCGCGCTCTGTCCACGTCAAAAACCCGGTGGGTTTTCTGTCCGAATTGCGTCTTTTTTCCTTTGAAGCAACAAAACCAGCGTCTCCTGCGCCGCTTTCCCCTCGCGCGCTCCCCTTTCGGGGTTTTGCGGCGCTCCGTTTTCCAAAACCAACAAAAAAGCGCAGAAGCTTTTCGCTTCCGCGCTTTTCGTTTGAATGAGAAGGGATCTGGTTTTTTGACTTTTTCGGAATCCGGACGAGCCGTTTGTCCGTTTTCCTACCAGATCAGGGTCATGATCCAGATCAGCAATCCCAGCCCCGCCAAATACGCAAGCCCGATCAGGAGCGTCGCTTTCATCGCGCCCTTGAGGAACATCCGCCGCTCTTCTTTGGGAATGGGCTGTTCCTCTCCCTGCCTGCGTTCGCCGGCTTCCCGCCGCTGTGCGCGCCGCCGTTCCCGGCCCGCGCCGGAGGTCCACCCGCTGAAGGGGGAGCTTTGCGGCACCTGGCTCATGTCAACGATGGTACGGCCATCGTCGTCGTCATAGTGTTTCTCGCGCCTGCTCATTTATCGTACAGATGGCAGACCACGTAATGACCCGGTTCCACCTCGCGCTGCACCGGGGCTTCCTGCTTGCAGCGCTCCGTGCAATGGGCGCAGCGGGTATGGAACTTGCAGCCGGAGGGCGGATTGGCCGGAGAGGGAATGGAGCCTTCCAGCACGATGCGGTTCATCTTCGCGTTGGGATCAGGCACCGGGATCGCCGAAAACAGCGCTTCGGTATAGGGGTGGAGCGGATGGCGGAAGATGTCCTCCGTCGAACCGTATTCCACCAGATTTCCCAGATACATCACGCCCACGGTGTCGGAAATATGCTCGACGACCGACAGATCGTGGGAAATGAACAGGTACGTCAGGGAGTATTTCTCCTGAAGATCCTTCAAAAGGTTGATGATC
>JAEYFO010000160.1 GCA_023402915.1 Bacillota bacterium
TGATTGCAGCACAAATATAGTGGCGGTTTCTGAAATCATTCGTTCCGGAGCCGCTTTCTGCTTTGAAAAACAAGCTTGGAAGCTCGATCGAAAGATGAAAAAGTTCTTAATTCTTTTTGAAAATAAAATGATGGATTTTATGAGGAATTCAGACAGAATGTACTGAAAAATTGCTCAAAATGACGCTTTTTCGGCGAACTTTTCGTAAGAACAACAAAAGAAGGCAGAAAAAATGGTTCCGCATTATGAGAATCGTCAGAAAACCTCAAGCGATCCATTGGCTTTTTGCGTGAAGCCGGAGATTGGCAGATTCGAAAAAAGGAAACCGGAGATTCATCAAAAATTAAGAAATACAAATTGTGTATATACATTCGAAAAAATTCAGCAAAACAATAAAATATACGAATAATTCAAGAAATATTCTGCATATTCGAAAAAAGTGTGTGAGGAAATCCTTTTCTTGTCTTGCACTTCAAAAAGATTGTGTTAAGATACTATCAAGTCGGGCGAAATGCGTCTGATGAAAAAGTGCATGTGGAGGAACAAAAATGAAGAAGATTTTGAGTATTGTACTCAGTCTGATGCTCCTTCTTTCTTTGGCGGCCTGTGCCACGACGGGCCCTGCCGAGACGGAAGAAATGACCGCTGCTCCGCAGGAAACCGCGCAGCCCCAGCAGGATGATCCCGCTGCGGAAGCTGGCAAGATGACCCCTGGCACGTACACGGCTTCTGCGGCCGGCATGAACGACCAGGTCGCTGTGGAAGTGGAAGTGAGTGAAGACGCCATCGTTTCCGTGAAGGTGACGTCTGAGTCCGAAACCCCCGGCATCGGCGGCCCGCTCAAGGATGCGGCCGGCAACGTCCTCGCGGACGGCGGCGAAGCCCCCACGGAAAAGATTCCCCAGGAAATCGTCAAGAACCAGTCCCTGAAAGTGGAGGCGATCTCCGGCGCGACCATTTCTTCTTACGCTGTGATCAACGCTGTGAGCGACTGCCTCAAGCAGGCCGGCGCTGACGTGGATCAGTGGAAGAAGGAAATGACTCCCATGGACGCCATGATGGACATGAGCACTGACGTCGTGGTCGTCGGCGGCGGCGGCGCAGGTCTTGCGGCTGCGATCTCTGCGGCACAGGGCGGCGCGAAGGTCACCATCGTCGAAAAGAACGGCGAAGTCGGCGGCGACACGCTGGTCTGCGGCGCGATCTACAATACCCCCGACGAAGCGCTCCAGAGCAAACTGGAAATGACCGATGCGGTCAAGTCCGCCATCGAAGCCGCGCTGGCCGAGGCGCCTGTGAGCGACGAACACGCCGCTCTCCAGAAGGAAGTGCAGGCACAGTGGGACGCTTATAAAAAGGATGGCCGGACCGACCTGTTCGACAGCAAGGAATGGTATGCCCTGCAGACCTGGATCAACGGCGACAAGGTTGCAAACCTTGACCTGGTGAAGGTGCTCTGCTACAACGCTTATGACGGTCTGAATTGGATCAAGGATCTGGGCATGGGCTTTGCGGATTCCGTGACCCAGGGCGCCGGCTCTCTGTGGCAGCGGACGCATACCAGCACCATGGCGATGGGTACCGGCTTTATCTCCACCTATGTCAAGTACATCGAAGCCTCCGACAAGATTCAGGTTCTGACCGGCTATACCGGCACGGAACTGGTGCTTGACGGCGGCCGCGTGACCGGCGTTGTCTGCCAGGATCGCAGCGGCAACAAGTTCACCGTTTCCGCCTCCAAGGGCGTGGTGCTCGCCACCGGCGGCTTCTCCGCCAACAGCGCCATGGTTCAGGAATACAACACCTCCGGCAAGTGGGACGACCTGAGCAAGACCGCCACGACGAACCGCTTCAGCTGCTCTCAGGGCGACGGCATCAAGATGGCTCTGGGCGCCGGCGCTTCCCTGACCGACATGGATCAGATCCAGCTGCTGTACCTGGGCAACGTCAAGGACGGCCAGCTGACCAAGTACCCGCCGCGCGCTGCGAACGGCACCGACCAGATCATCTTCATCAACAAGGAAGGCAAGCGCTTCGTCCGTGAGGACGGCCGCCGCGACCAGATCTGCCTGGGAGTGCTCCAGCAGACGGACGCCGTGTTCTACCTCCTCGAGTCCGGCGACGGCGCTGGCTATAAGGACATCAAGGATCCCTCCTGGAGGTCTGCGGACGGATTCACCATCCAGTACCTCGAAGAGAACGGCTATGTCATCGTTGCGGATACGCTCGAAGAAATGGCCGCCAAGCTCGGCATGAACGCCGCCGACCTGCAGGCTACCGTTGACGCTTTCAACGCCAGCGTGGAAAGCGGCTCTGACGAATTCGGCCGCACGCTCTTCACCACCAAGCTGGAGAACGGCCCCTGGGTCGCTACCCCCCGTCAGGCTTGCGTCCATCACACCATGGGCGGCGTGACCATCGACACCGAAGGCCGCGTGATGAGCCAGACCGGCGAAGCGATCCCCGGCCTGTACGCTGCCGGTGAAATCACTGGCGGTATCCACGGCGGCAACCGCCTCGGCGGCAACGCGGTCGTTGATACGGTCGTGTTCGGCAAGCTCGCCGGCGAAACCGTCGTCAAGGACGCGCAGTAACCAAAACTTTCGGAACATCCCGAAAGGCCTGATGGAAATGCAGGCGGGGAAGGAATGTAACATTCCCACAGCCTGATTCTCCCAAACGGAATACGAGAGGGTATGCAGTGAAAAACTGCTGCCCTCTTTTCCCCGTTTTTGCGGACGGTCAAAAAAGAAAAATTTTTCAAGGAAAAAGCGTTTTCAGGCGCTGTTCAAAGCGGAAGAGCGCGGCCTGAAAATGGAGAAAGGCAGCTTTTCGCCTTTTTGAAAGGGCAGAAGAATGCGCAGAACCGTTTGGCAGATTCCCCCAACTGCCGAAAAAAAACGGACGGCGCTGCCCGATGAGACGAGAGACTTTTCTTTGAAAATCTCGAAAAAACAGAGGAACAGGAATGCTGTGAAAAGCAACGCATGGGTGCAATCACATGAATATGAAACAGTTGATTACATTTACGACGCTGGCACAGGAAAAACACTATATCAAGGTGTCGGAGCGGCTCAATTATGCGCCGTCCACGCTGGCGAAACACATCCGTTCGCTCGAAGGGGAGCTTCAGACCCAGCTGTTTGAGTACCGCCGGGGCAAGCTCGACCTGACGGAGGACGGCCGGCGTTTTTTGCCCTATGCGGAGGAAATGCTGCAAATTTACG
>JAEYFO010000323.1 GCA_023402915.1 Bacillota bacterium
GCCCCCTTCCGTCCCCCGTCCCCCTGTGTTATACTAAATACTGGCGGGAAAGCGGGAAATATCAAGCGCCGCCCATCCCGACCGTACTGAGAGGAGAGGATTCCTTCCTTGAAAAAAAAGAAAAAATGCAACTACTGCTCCATCGGCGGCCAGGCGCTGCTCGAGGGCATCATGATGAAATCGCCCAAATACATGACCATGGCGGTGCGCCGTCCGGACGGAAAGATCCAGACCAAGTGCGAGCGCTATACGCCTCTGACGAAAAAGAATAAATTCTTTTCGCTGCCCATCGTGCGCGGCTGCGTCAGCTTTGTCGAGTCCATGGCCACCGGGATGCAGACCATGAACTACGCTGCGTCCGTGCAGGGCGAGATCGAAGAAGAACCCGGCAAATTCGAAAAATGGCTCTCGGAAAAGCTGGGAAAATCCATCGAGGACATCGTCGTCGGCGTGGCCATGGTGCTGGGCATCCTGCTGGCCGTGGGCCTGTTCGTGCTGCTGCCCTCCTTTTTGGCAAAGCTCCTCTGCGGCGCGTCCACCAGCGCCCTGCTCATCAACCTCATCGAGGGCCTGATCCGCATCGCCGTTCTGGTGCTGTATATGTGGGGCATCACGTTCATCAAGGACCTGCGCCGCCTGTTCATGTACCATGGCGCGGAGCATAAGACCATCGCCACCTATGAAGCGGGCGAAGCCCTGACGGTGGAAAACGTCAAAAAGCACAGCCGCCTCCATCCCCGCTGCGGAACGAATTACCTCTTTCTCGTGATGGCGGTCAGCATCCTCTTTTACGCGGTGGTGGGCTTTACCGGCCACTGGCTCGTCAAGACCCTTTTGAAGATCGCGCTGCTGCCCGTGGTGGCCGGCGTTTCCTATGAAGTCCTCAAGGCCGCGGCCAGGAGCGACAACCTCCTTTGCCGCATCGTCCGCTGGCCCGGCATGATGCTCCAGCATATCACCACCAAGGAGCCGGACGACGACATGATGGAGATCGCCATCACCGCCTTTGAGCTGGCGCTCGACCCGGCGGGCTATTATGCCGAACATCCCGAGCTGGTGCGCGACGACGAGGGCCATGACGCCGAATGGACGGACAGGATCGACCCGCCCTCCGTCAAGCTTCCCAAAGAAAAAATCGCGCCGGCAGCATCGGACGAACAGCCGGAAAGGGCGGAAGAAGCAGAAAACGCGGAAGAGCCCGCCCCCACCGAAGCGGAGAAGGAGCAGCCGTGACCATCGCGAAGGAGACCGTCCGGGTGCGCGAAGCGCTCGAGACCATCGGCGCGCCCGAAGAGGCAAGGCTGCTGATGCAGACGGCGCTGCGCTGCTCGGCGGAAGCGCTGCTGCTGCGCCGGGGCGAAGAGCTCAGCGACAGGGAGCATCAGGCCGTGGAGCAGACGCTTCAAGAACGGCTTTCCGGCCGCCCGCTTCAATATATTATGGGCAGCTGGGACTTCATGGGTCTGCCCTTTGAAGTGCGCGAAGGGGTGCTCATCCCCCGGGCGGATACCGAAACGCTGGCCGAGCAGGCGCTGCTGCTGGCCAAGGAGCGAAATTATACCACCTGCCTCGACCTCTGCACGGGCAGCGGCTGTCTGGCCGTTTCGCTGGCGGCGCTGGGCAGCCTTGCAGTCACGGCGGCGGACGTCAGCCCGGCGGCGCTGCGCATCGCGGCGGAAAATATTCAAAAAAACAACGTCTCCACGCTGGTGACGCTGCTCGGCAGCGATATGTTCGAGCAGATCGAAGGCCGGTTCGACCTCATCGTCTCCAACCCGCCCTATATCCCCACCGGCGACATCCCCACGCTCATGCGGGAGGTGCGCGAGCACGAGCCGGTGCTGGCCCTGGACGGCGGCGCGGACGGGCTGAAGTATTACCGCATTCTGGCCGAAAAGGGGAAGGACTACCTCAACCCCGGCGGCGCGATGCTCCTGGAGGTGGGCATCGGGCAGGCGGCGGAAGTGGCAGGACTGCTTTTGGAAAACGGATTTTTGCAGATCGAAATTTACCGCGACCTTTCGGGCGTGGAGCGGGTCGTGCGCGGCCTGCGGCCATAACAGATGCGCGGAAAGAGCCGTTTTGGAAAGTTGTTTTTGAAAAAGAAGCCGGAAAATTCAAAGTGAGCGGAGAAGCGCTTGAATTTTTGAGGGAAATTTTTTAGAGGAAATTTTTGGAAAAATTAAAGAAGGCGAAGCCTTTTTTGGAAAAGAAAAAAGGAGAAGAGTATTCGCCGCACAAAAAAACGAACGGAGAACGCCATGCTGGAAAAACTCAGGAAGCTCAAGGCGCGTTTTGACGAGCTGAGCGAACAGATCGCAGACCCGGCGCTCATCGCCAATCAGGACGAATGGCGCAAGCGCGTCAAGGAACACGCGCAGCTCGAGCCGGTGGCCGCGGCCTGCGCCCGCTATGAAGCCTGCCTTCAGGAAATGGAGGAAGCGAAGGAGCTCATGGCCGACCCCGACATGAAGGAAATGGCCAAAGAGGAATACGACCTCAAAAAGGCGGAAGCCGAGGAGCTGGAGCAGGAGATCAAGGTGCTGCTCCTGCCCAAGGATCCGGACGACGACAAGGACGTGATCCTTGAGATCCGCGCGGGCACGGGCGGAGAGGAGGCGGCGCTGTTCGGCGCGGATCTGATGCGGATGTACCTGCGCTACGCCGAGCGCCACAGGCTCAAGGCGGAGATCATGAACCTGAACGAGACGGAGCTGGGCGGCGTGAAGGAAGCGGACATTTCGCTTTCCGGCGCGGGGGTGTATGGCCGTCTCAAATACGAAAGCGGCGTCCACCGGGTGCAGCGCGTGCCGGAAACCGAGACGCAGGGGCGGATCCAGACCTCTGCCGCCACGGTGGTGGTCATGCCGGAAGCGGAGGATGTGAGCATCGACATCAACCCGGCCGACCTGAAGATCGACACGTACCGGGCCAGCGGCGCGGGCGGCCAGCACGTCAACAAGACGGAATCGGCCATCCGCATCACCCATCTGCCCACGGGCATCGTGGTGCAGTGCATGGACGAGCGGTCCCAGCTGAAGAATAAGGAAAAGGCCATGCGGGCGCTCAAGACCCGGCTGTATGATTTTTACCAGTCCCAACAGGACGCGCAGATCTCCGCCGCCCGCCGCTCCATGGTGGGGTCGGGCGACCGGAGCGAGCGCATCCGCACGTACAACTTCCCCCAAAGCCGCATCACGGATCACCGCATCGGCCTGACGCTTTACAAGCTGGACGCGTTCCTTGACGGCGACCTTGACGAGATGATCGAAGCGCTCAGCGTCGCCGCCCGCGCCAGGCAGCTTGAGGAAATCGCCGGCACGGGCGAAGAGTAAGAGGGGACGGAGGGGGAACGCCGGGGAACGCTGGGGAAACTTTTTACCAAATTTTCCTGCTGAAAATTTGGAATTTCAATAAAGTAGCATGTCACCCTTTGGGTGACGACCTTTGAAAAAAAGTTTCCCCAGACCCCTTCAAAAAACTTTCAAAGAAAATGGAATCCGAGGGCGTTTCCGGCCGCCTTCTGATGGGGGAGGGACGCACAGTTCGAGCGTTTGAAAGAGAGAACTTTCCTTTTAGAGCGGCGCTGGTATCAGATGCGGGTCAAATTGATTGCCGGCGAAAAAATCAGCTTTTGTCGAAAAGATTGGCTGCATTTTTGTTTTTTGAAAGCTGTTTGAAGTTCTTAGGAACTTTTTCTCGAAAGGCTGTCTCCCAACAGGGAGACATGCCACCCTGTTGAAATGGCAAATTTTCAGTACCCGCAGGGCACACGGCAGGAAAATCTGGTAAAAGCTTCGAAGCGGGGACAAGGGGCGGCGCCCCTTGTTTAGAAAGGTATTCTTGTGGACACGCAAATCATCGATCTTTCCAAAGAATTTGACCGGGGCGTTGCTCTGGGCGGGCAGCTGCTTGCGGCGGGGGAGCTGGTGGCCTTCCCCACGGAGACGGTATACGGTCTGGGCG
>JAEYFO010000039.1 GCA_023402915.1 Bacillota bacterium
CCGGAGTCCGTGCAGAGTGCAGGGGGCAAGGCCGTGTTCGTCCCGGTACGTCACCCACGTCTTATAGATCGTGTTGGGGTTCGATTCGTCCCCGTAGCGGTCAGGAAACACCCAAGGCGAAAGAATACCCATGCTTTGGAGCTGCTTCCGCTGTGCGTCCAGCTCTTCCAGCGCGATAGCCGGAAGCGCCATAACGCGCCGGGCGTTGTCGTTCTTCCCGTGGGTAGTCTCCCTCCCGGAATTGATGGAGCGCCGCAGCGTGAGCACGTTCCCGTCAATGTCGCTCCATTTCATCCCGCAGCATTCGCCGCGCCGCAGGCCGGTAAGGACGATAAACCGCCATGCGTGAAGGTAAAAGGCCGGAACGGTCTTCCCTCTGACGGTCATTGTGTCGATGGTGAAGAGCTTGCGCAGGTCTTCCGGCTGCAAGATGTTTTTTTCCCCGACCGGCGCGGATTTTGGAACGGTCAGCATATCGGGAATGTGGTCTATGAGCTTTCGCTTCTTTGCGTAGCGGCAGGAAGTCGTGATGGAAGCCCGCACGTTTGCGCAGCTCTTCCGGGCAAGACCGTGCCGGAAAGCGTCGTTGATACAGTTTTGATAATCCTGCTCTGTGATCTTCTGCAGGCGCTTTTTCCCAAGGCGCGGCAGGAGCCACAGCCGCCCCATTTGCTCATGTTTGGCGAAATTTGCGCTTCCGGTGGTGTTTTTCACCTCTTCAAGGAATTGGACGTAGAACTGTTCATAGCGCATATCCCGCGCCAATGTGCGCCCGTCGAGCCATGCGTCAGCGGCCTTTTCCGCTTCTACCTTGCCCTTCTTTCCGGGCGTGGTGCTGGTGAAGGCGCGCCGCTCCCCGTCCTTCTGAACGCTGATCTGCCAACGCTGCCGCGCTTCTATCCAGTGCGCAGCGCCCCTCCTTGTGGGCATATTGTCCTCCTTTCCGTGCCGCCGAGCTGGCACGAGCTCACTTCGTCTCAGGGTGTCCATTCCACAAGGGGGGGACGAAACGCGACACCCCTGCTCTTTTTTATGGGCGACTATTTCCGCCGTTTTTTTGGCGGACTTCCACAGGAGAGGGTCACACCCGAAATTTCAATCCACACGGATAAACCGCGACTATTTTACTTTGCTCAGGAAAGCCACGGCCTTCCCGATGATCCGCACGCCTTCGAGCTGCTGGCCGGAAAAGACCATCGGCGCATAGGCCGGGTTTTCCGGCCAAAGGATGAGCTGCCCTTCGGCGCGGCGGACGCGCTTCAAGGTGACTTCATCCCCGATGAGCACGGCGGCAATCTCTCCATCTTCCACGGTGGGCTGCTGCCGTATATAGACAATATCCCCGTTGTGGATCCGTGCGCCGGTCATGCTGTCCCCCTTGCAGACAAGCGTGAAATCACAAGAGAGCTCTTCCGGCGCCTGATCGTAGGTTTCAATGTTTTCTACGGCAAGGATGGGTTCCCCGCAGGCGATCGTGCCGAGACGGGGGACTTTTTTCATTTTGGGCATCGGCTCAACGCCGGGGATGGAAAAAAGGTCGTCGGGCTTGTCCTCCTGCCCCAAAAGGTAAGAAACCGTCGTGCCTAAAGCGTCTGCAAGACGCAGCAGCATGTCAAGGGAGGGCTCCCGCTGGCCCTTTTCGTAGTAGCTTATAGCAGCAGCGGATACGCCTACCTTTTCGCCAAGCTGAACCATCGTCAGGGCGTTGCTCAGCCTTAATTTTTTCAATTTTTCTCCTATATTCATTTGAAAATCACCTCATGAAATGAGAATACAGCAAATTCAACAAACCGTCAATTAAATTTTCTCTAACTGTTGACAAATTAAACAAACTGTGCGATTATGTAGTTGTTTCAACATTTTGTTAAAAGAAAGGAGAAAACCTCATGAGAATCAATGCAAAAAGGCTCTATGTCCTGATGGCCGAGCGGGAACTGACCCGCACGGCACTCCAACAGCTTTCCGGTGTGTCCCGTCAAGGTATCTGGAGCGCACTGGCCAAGGGAAGCTGTAGTGAACCCCGAACCGTGGGCAAGCTGGCCAAGGCGCTGAACGTGCCGGTAGAGGAGCTGATCGAAGAATGACGCAGACAGGGCCGATTATCTTTTGGGTGCTGCTGCTCTGGGGCGGCGGCGCGGCGCTGGGCATCCCTGTGGGATGGCCTTTGAGAGGAAGGAGGAAATGACGTGGCAAGACCTTTTACCCTGCTGCGGGCGCGATTGCTGGAGCACGGCATCGAACAAAGCGAGCTGTGCGGCCTGCTGGAACGCTGCCCGAGCTACGTCTCGAACCGCATGATGGCGCGCTTCCCGTGGAATCTGGAAGAGATGGAACTCATTATGAACTTGATCGGGGAACCGTGGGAGAATGTCCCCAAAATCTTCCCGCGGAGAGGGAGAGACAATGAATCTCGAAGCATTTAAGGCGCATGTGGCCAAGCACGCGCCGCGCCTGCTGGAACAGCGGCGCTGGTGCTGCTGGAAGGCCGTTGACAGGGGCAACGGCAAGGTAAGCAAGCCGCCCATTGACCCGCAGACCGGCAGGCCGGTTGACATTCGCACGAACAACGATAACCTCATGACCTTCGACCAGGCGCGCGGGTTCTATGTCGTTGGGGCCTGCGACGGCGTGGGCGTGGTAACGGGCGAGATCGACGGCTTCCCCCTCTGTGGAATCGACCTTGACAACATCTTCGATGAGAAGAGCTATCCTCTCCCCGGCTGGGAAGAAACCGCCGTGCGCGTGTTGGAGGGCGGCTACTGCGAATATTCCCCTTCCGGGCGCGGCCTGCGCGGGCTGGCAATCTGCTACAAACCGGACGGATACCGCGAAAAGGCCAACGTGGACGGCCATGACGTGGAAGTCCGGTTCGACCGGCAGTATATGACCATCACGGGGAACATGCCGCGAGGGGCGAGCACTCCGCTGGGCGTGGACGACAGCGCGGTAAAATGGCTCTGTGAGCAGTACTTGAAAAAGCCGAAGGAAATTTCCCCCGCAAGTGGGGGAGCCGCGCCGGCCGGCCGGATTCAGACCGCCCTTACGAAGGACGCGAAGTTCTCCTCTCTGTGGAATGGCATCGCCACAAGTGGGGACGAATCCGCCGACGATCTCAGCCTCATGAACAAGCTGGCCTTCTGGCTGGACAAGGACGAAGGGGCCATGATCGCAGCGTTCAGAGCGTCCCCCTATGCAGCGGGCAAGGACGAAGCCCACAGGAAGAAGCTCGACCGGCCGGACTACCTGCGGAACACGGCGAAAAAGGCCATTTCCGGCACGACGGACACGGCGACGGAATCAGAGCAGCGCTTCCTGGCAAAGGCCGCGCAGCGCGACTTTAGCGGCATCGCGCCGCAGCCTGCCGCAGATGGCCGCGAGCTGCCGCAGGGCGTTTCCTATGCCGGGGAAGCGGTGGAACGGCGGGAAAAGCCCATCGAACCCTTCGATGTGATCGACGTTCCCGCCCTGATGAATACGCAGTTTCCCCCTCTGTTTCAACCGGTGGAGCGGTTCATTGTGGAAGGGCTGACTTTCATCGTAGGCGCTTCCAAGGTCGGGAAAAGTTGGTTTACGCTGCTCATGTGCCTGCAAGTGGCAAAGGGCGAAGATTTTCTGGGGATGAAAACGACAAAATGCCCGGTTATGTATCTGGCACTTGAGGACGCGCCGCGCCGGTTGCAGGATCGCGTTCGGAAGCTGGGCTTTGAAGAGAATCCCCCGGAAAATCTGTTCCTTGCAACGCGCGCGCAGGTGATGGACAGTGGCTTTGAAAAGCAGCTCGACCAATGGTTCGCCAAGTACAACGGCCGCTCTTTGGTGGTTGTTGATACGTTCCAGAAGGTGCGCGGTATCGGCAAAACCGGCGTGAATGCCTATCAGTCTGACTACGACGTAGTTTCCCGCCTGAAACAGATTGCAGACCGGTACAGGGGCGCTCTTGTGGGCATCCACCACAC
>JAEYFO010000040.1 GCA_023402915.1 Bacillota bacterium
TCCCCCTCTTTTTCCGGCCATTGGTTCAGCGGCACAACGGACGTGACTTCTCCAACGATAGCGCTTTCAGCCACTTCGCCCGGCAGTTGCTTGTCCGTGGTGCAGTAAACGGTTCCAGCGTAAAAAATTGCCGGAACGAGCACATCCGGCGTTTCCGCCTGTTCTTTTTTGGCGCATCCGGTCAGCAAAACCGTCGCCAGAATCAGGCAAAGCAGCCCCGCCAATCTGTTTTTCATCGCAGCTCCTTTCCGTTTTCCCTGTTTTTTCTCGTTTTCCATTTCTGAAATCTCATTCGAAAATTTTACAAAAACGGCAGCCGGACTCCCGATTTTCGGAGCCCCGCTGCCGTTTTTTTCTTTTATTCGAGAAGCGTCCTGACTTCCATCCGCAGCACAGAAGCAAGCGCGTCGTGCGCGTCCTTGTCCATGTGAACGCCGTCAATATCGGACGTATGGACAACTTCGCCTGCATCCAGATAGGCGCAGCCGCAGTCCTTCGCCATTTGCGGCAGAAATTTCCGCATTTCTTCCGCGCGCACGTCCGCGCCCGGCCCATAGGTCAGGCGGGCGAAGTCGTTTTTCAGGTAGCACGGCCGAATGGCCGGCGGACAGACCAGCAGAATTTTCGGCGGCCTTCCATCGCGGCCAAAGGCAGTCTGCGCCGCTTTTTTCGCCACGGCCGCCGCGCCCATGGCCACGTGATAGCCCGAAAGGCCCAGCCGGTCACGGCAGTCGTTCGTGCCCAGCATCAGGATCAGCAGATCGAGCGGAAACGCGCATTGCATCGTGGGGATCAGGTGCTTCAGGCCGCATTTTTCCGGCTCAAGGGCGTCGTCCCAAACGGTGAAACGGCCGTTTTGTCCCGCTTCCACCACGTAATACCCGTCCCCCAGCCGCTTTTGCAGCAGCATCGGCCAGCGGTGCTCTTCGTCAAAGCGCTGCCGGTTCTGCCCGGGAATCCAGCCCCAGGTGTTGGAATCGCCAAAACAAAGGATGGTTTTTCTCATTGCCTTCCTCCTGCCGGAGCCGCATTTTTTCAAAAAACGATCTTCAAAAAATCAGTCTTCCATGTTCCAAAGCTCTTCGCTGCTGGTGGAAACGGCGATCACGCCGGAGCGCAGCGCCGTGATGACGTCCTCTTTGGTATAGATCAGGCCGCCTGCGATGAGCGGCGCGGGCATCTGCTCCTTGGCAAGGTGCAGCGCCCTATCGCACACGCCGGGAAGGATCTCCGCCAGATCGGGCTTACAGGATGAAACGTTCTGCACGCCGGAGCGCAGCGCGGAGGTGTCGAGGAGAAAGACGCGCTGAATGGCAAACATTCCCGCTTCATGCGCCATGCGGACGCAGGATCCCTTCGTGGTGATGATGCCCGTGGGCTGCATTTTTTCCGCAATATAGCGAACGCCCACCGCATCGGGACGCAGGCCGTCGATCAGGTCCACGTGCAAAAAGACGATCTTGCCCGCCGCGCGCAGCCGGGCGCACTGTTCTTCCAGCTCACCGATGTTTCCAAAGAGCAAAAACGCTACTTTGGCGTTGCTTTTGAGCACACGCTCGAGCGCGTCCTTGTCTCGCACCGCCGCGATGATCGGATTTTCAATGAGGATATCCACCAGATCCTGCACAGTATTTGCCACGCTTATAACCCCTCCTTCTTATTCAAAAGCTCCAGACAGCGCAATGCCGTCCGGAGCCTTCGAATCGCAAAATACCCAGCGGCCTTGGCCGCCATAGGCTCTGCTCTTATTGTAGATGACGAGTGGCTATTACGTCAATGCCCGTTCCGCAAACATTGGGCACAATCACGTCGCCAATGTGCACGGGAAGGGTGACTTTCGCCTTGCGAATCTCCTTGAGGCAGTCGAAAATCTTTTCCTTCGGGATGAACTGCGCCGTTTTGACGCAAAGGGGCTGCTTGGCTCCCTCCACCGCGATCACGGACGTGACCATGCGGGTGGGATTCGTCACTTCGTCTTTGGCGTATTCCGCGCCGCGCTTGCAGGTGTGGCCCTTTGCGGACTGGAATGCGCCCGTTTCATCCATCGTAACGGTAATCTGGCAGCCCATGGGGCAGCCGATGCAGGTGATGATCCGTTCCATTATGCGCGCACCTCCAGACGAACGGTAACTTTTCCGATGGTTTCATGGCCGGCAAAGACCTCGGGGGCCACTTCCACAGCCGCCATTTCACCGGGCGCCATAATCATATGGGGCTTGCCGCGCAGCACTTCTTCGCCGTCGATGTCCACGCAGATCCGCGCGCCCTTATAGACGTTGCGGGGACGGAACATGAACTTGACCGGCTCCTTGAGCTCCGCGGGATGAATGAGCTGCGGGACGCAGCCGTTGACGCCGAAGCCCTCTTCTACGGGGACCGCAGCGGTGCTGTGAGCGTTTTCCCCCTTGACATACGCCGCGGCGCAGGCGCCTGCGCGGGACGCTTCCTGAGAAACGAAGTCCACCAGGTCATGCACGTGGAGCACGTTGCCCGCCGCAAACACGCCTTCGACGTTGGTCGCGAGGGTTTCGTCCACCACGGGGCCCTGGGTCGAGCGGCCCAGCTGCACGCCCGCAGAGAGAGACAGCTCGTTTTCGGGGATCAGGCCGACGGAAAGCAGCAGCGTGTCGCATTCGATGTACTGCTCTGTTCCGGGGATGGGCTTGCGGTTCTCATCCACCTCCGCGATGGTAACGCCTTCGAGACGCTCGCGCCCGGCGATGTCCACCACCGTGTGGTTGAGCATCAGCGGAATGTTATAGTCGTCCAGGCACTGCACGATATTGCGCTTGAGGCCGCTGGAATAGGGCATCAGCTCGACGCAGGCCTTGACTTCGCAGCCTTCAAACGTCATGCGGCGCGCCATGATGAGGCCGATGTCGCCGGAGCCGAGGATGACCACCTTGCGGCCGGGCATATAGCCTTCGAGGTTGACGAAACGCTGCGCTGTACCGGCGGAATAGATGCCCGCGCAGCGCCAGCCGGGGATGCCCAGCGCGCCGCGGGGACGTTCGCGGCAGCCCATGGCCAGCACGATGGACTTGGCCTGGAACTGTTCAAGACCTTCGACGGGGTTGATGGCCGTGACGACCTTTTCCGGGGAAACGCTCAGCACCATCGTGCCGCACTGATGCGGGATCTGTAGCTCTTCCACCCGGTCGATGAAGCGCTGGGCGTACTCGGGGCCGGTCAGCTCCTCGCCGAACATCTGAAGGCCGAAGCCGTTATGGATGCACTGCTTGAGGATGCCGCCGAGCTTGTCCTCGCGCTCGAGGATCAGCAGGTTATCGACGCCCGCTTCTTTTGCAGCGATGGCTGCCGCCAGACCGGCAGGGCCGCCGCCGATAATCAAAACATCAATTTCGCGCATGGCTCATTCCCCCTCTTTCACGGTTCCGATGCGGCCGACCAGCAGCTTGGAATCGCCGCCGTACTTGGTCACTTCCGTCGGATCAAGGCCCAATTCTTCGCAGAGAATCTCAACCACGCGCGGCGTGCAGAAACCGCTTTGGCAGCGGCCCATGCCGGCGCGGGTACGGCGCTTGACGGCGTCGACGTTGCGCGCGCCCAGCGGGCGGCGGATCGCGCTGCGGATCTCGCCTTCGGTGACGGTCTCGCAGCGGCAGACGATCTTGCCGAAATCGGGGTTTTCTGCGATGAGCGCAGCCCGTTCTTCGTTGCTCAGATCGCGGAACTTCGGAATCGCCTTGCGCTTGGGGTTGAAGTGTTCCTTCTTCTGCGCGCCGAGACGGCCGCTGATCTCGCCGGAAAGATACTCGGCGATGGCGGGCGCAGAGGTCAGGCCGGGGGATTCGATGCCCGCGGCATTGAAGAACATGGGCGCATCGTCCACTTCGCCAATGTGGAAATCGCCGTCGCTCGGGCGGGGACGCACGCCGGCAAAGTTGCCGATGAAGCTGCGCATGGGGATCTGCTCCCAGCTCTTGCGCGCGCCTTCAAGCACTTCCGCCAGACCGAACGCCGTGGTGCTGGTGTCTTCCTTGTCCTCAAGGTCGTCCGCCGTCGGTCCGAGCAGAACCGTGCCGTCCACCGTGCGGGAAACGAGGATGCCTTTGCCCTTATCGGTAGGCAGCTGGAAGATCGTGGCGTTGAACGTGTCGCGGTAGGTCTTGTCAACCATATAATACTCGCCCTTGCGGGGGAGAATGTTGAACTTCTTTTCGGAGACCATGTTGTTGAACACGTCGGAGTACAGACCGGCGGCATTGACGACCGCGCGGGTCTCCAGGTTCCGGCCGTCCTCCATTTCCACGACCCAGTGACCATCCACAGGATGCACCGCTTTGACCTTGGCGCCCAGTTCAAAATGCGCGCCGTTTTCAACAGCATTTTCCGCAAAAGCCATCGTCAGCTCGTAGGGGCAGACGATACCGCCGGTGCCCAGACGCAGCGCGCCGATGGCGGTGCTGCCGATGTTGGGCTCGAGCTTGCGCAGCGTCGGACGGTCAAGGATCTGCATATCCGGCACACCGTTGGTCACGCCGCGGTCAAACAGGTCGTAAATGCCCTGCATTCCGTCCCCTTCAAAGGCCACGACCAGAGAAGTGTTGCGGATAAACGGAACTTCCAGATCGGCGCAAAGCTGATCGAACATGGGATTTCCCAGCACGTTGAACTTCGCCTTTTTCGTTCCGGGCTTGGCGTCATAGCCAGCGTGGACAATGGCCGTGTTGGCCTTGGAGCATCCGCCGTCCGCCACATCGTCTCGGCGCTCGAGCACGAGGATATCCAGATCATACCTGGAAAGCTCGCGAGCGATCGAGCATCCGATCACGCCTGCGCCAATGATAATTACGTCGCGCATCGAAGAAAAACCACCCTTCTTTTTCACCCTGTTCAGAGCAGAATGGGCGCGACAGCAAAGCATGCTGAATTTTTCACCAGCAGGCTGCTATCACGCCCAATCTTCTCTTTGTTCATCTCAAATTGGGAACTGGTATGTATTTGATTCCAACAGCCGCGATTCTTTTAGAAAAGCAGGGACGAACCGGTGCGGAAAACCCGCACCGGCCGCCTGCTGGAATAAATCGGATTGATCTGTCGAAACGGTTAGGCTTCGACCCACTTGAGGGAGCGGCCCACAGCGCGCTTCCAGCCCTTGACGAGCTCTTCGCGTTCGCATTCGCACATGGTGGGCTCGAACGTGCGGGAAATCGCCCAGTTGGCGGTAACGTCTTCCTTGCTCTCCCAGTAGCCCACAGCCAGACCGGCCAGGTAGGAAGCGCCCATCGCGGTCGTCTCGATGCAGACAGGACGCTGCACGGGAGCACCGATGATGTCCGCCTGGAACTGCATGAGGAAGTTGTTGGCGCAAGCGCCGCCGTCCACCTTCAGAGCAGCCAGCTTGATGCCGGAATCTTCCTGCATCGCGGTCAGAACGTCGTTGGTCTGGTAGGCCAGGGACTCGAGCGTGGCGCGGATGACGTGGTTCTTGTTGGCGCCGCGGGTCAGGCCGACGATGGTGCCGCGGGCGTAAGCATCCCAGTGCGGAGCGCCCAGGCCGGCGAACGCGGGAACGACGTACACGCCGTTGGTGTCCTTGACCTTCGTGGCATAGTATTCGGAGTCGGGAGCGGATTCAACGAGCTTCATCTCGTCGCGCAGCCACTGGATCGCAGCGCCCGCGATGAAGATGGAACCTTCCAGAGCGTACTCCACCTTGCCGTCGCAGCCCCACGCGATGGTGGTCAGCAGGCCGTTGTTGCTCATGACGGGCTTCGTGCCGGTGTTCATCAGCATGAAGCAGCCGGTGCCGTAGGTGTTCTTCGCCATGCCGGGTTCGAAGCAGGCCTGGCCGAACAGAGCCGCCTGCTGGTCGCCCGCAGCGCCCGCGATCTTGATGGGAGCGCCGAAGATGGAAGGATCGGTTTCGCCATAGACGCAGCTGGAGGGCTTGACTTCCGGCAGCATGCTGGCGGGAATGTTGAAGCGCTCGAGGATCTCTTCGTCCCACTTGAGATCGAAGATGTTGTAGATCATGGTACGGGAAGCGTTGGAATAATCGGTCACATGGACCTTGCCCTTGGTCAGGTTCCAGATCAGCCAGGTATCGACGTTACCGAAAATCAGATCGCCGGCTTCAGCCTTTTCGCGGGCGCCGGGAACGTTTTCGAGGATCCAGCGGATCTTCGTGCCGGAGAAGTAAGCGTCGATGACGACGCCGCACTTGTTGCGGATCTTGTCCGTCCAGCCTTCAGCGACCAGTTCGTCGCAGAAGCCGGCGGTACGGCGGCACTGCCACACGATCGCGTTGTATACCGGAACGCCGGTGTTCTTGTCCCAAACGACCGTGGTTTCGCGCTGGTTGGTGATGCCGATGGCGGCGATGTCGGCGGCAGTCGCGCCGATCTTGGCCATGGCTTCCTGCGCAACGCCCAGCTGGGTCGCCCAGATTTCCATGGCGTCGTGTTCAACCCAACCGGCCTTGGGATAGATCTGGCGGAATTCCTTCTGCGCTACGCTGCAGATCTCGCCCTTCTTGTTGAAAAGAATGCAACGGTTGCTCGTGGTACCTGCGTCCAGTGCCATAATGTACTTGCTCATCCGATTACCTCCTTGATGTTGTCCGTGGAACGAAAGATTCCTGTGTCGCTATAGAACCGGGGTCTCCCTCCCCGAATACAGCCGAAATGAAAACGGGAATTTGCCGGGACGTGTGGATAAATTCTCAAAAGAACGAATGAATATTAGAAAAGGGTAACAAAAAAAGACAGCATGGAGAAAGTATACTCTACCCCTTCGAGGACAAAAGCCAATGCAGCTCTCTTTTCTCAGCCAAACTGTCTTATTGTTGATTCTTATTATAAACGGTAATTCGAAAAAATGCAACTGCTTTTTTCACATTTTTGTTGATATATTATTATCACGTTTTCCTTTCGGTTTTTCCAATCACAAAACATCGACATTTCTTCACGTCTCTTCTGTTTTTTGACCCAGCAGATATTTATTCATCAATGTCGCGCTTTATGAATCCACCGTTTCTTTTTTCTTATTTTTTCAAAAAACTCCTTCGCGCCTCGCCGCGCAATTCAATGGAAGCGATCCCGCTGGCCATCATGATTCTGCGGAGAATCGGCCAGTAAAGCGCCGGACATTTTGCGTTTTTCAATGCCAGACGCAGCCGCAGATTCCGCGTGCGCCGGCGGTATTTTTTTGCAGCGCTGCCGCTGCCTTCGTTCAGTGTTTGCGCCAGCACAGCCCCGGAAAGCAGCGCGCTGCTGATGCCCTCAAGCGAGCTGGGGCTGATAAATCCCGCCGCCTCCCCCACGAGAAACATTGTCCCCTCTCCGCAGCAAAAACTCCGCAGTCCCCGTGGCCGCAGCACTTCGCAGGCCTCGGTTTTGAGCGGCCGGGGCATCGTGCATCCCAGGGCAGAGAACTTTTCTTTCTGGCGTTCGAAGGCTGCTCGGGCATTTTTTGGCGGAAATGCCCCACCGAAAAGGATTTTTCCGTCCTTTGCCACCGACCAGCTGTAGCAATCCGTTGTCTCGCTGTCAAAAAAGCAACGGTAAAGGGGCTGGGCATTTTCCTGCTCGAACCACTGCTGCACCGCCACATACCGCCGCAGCTTTTTCTTCGGATAAAATGTCCGCCGCACAATCGAGTGCGCCCCATCGGCGCCAATGAGTATTTTTGCAGAAATTTCTTCCGCCGAACCGTCGGTTTTCCGAACGCGCAGGCGGTACCCCTCCGCTTCCCGCGCAACAAAAACGCAGCTTCCCCAAATACGCTCCACCCGCGGGGGAATTTCTTCCATCATCCACCGGTCAAATTTGTCCCGGTCCAGATTCAGGTAGAACCGCTGATAAAATCGGCGCAGACCGCTGTCCAGATCAATGGTTTCCACGGCAAAAATCTGTGGATCGACCAGCACAGCCTTGGGAAGATTCCACCCGAGCGACGCCATGATTTTCTGCGCGTCCGGCGCAAGCAAGCCGCCGCAGGGCTTCTGGAAAGCCGAATCCGGCGCTTTTTTGTCGATGACTGCCACGGAAAATCCTTCGTTCAGCAACCGTGCCACAGTCGAACCTGCCGGGCCCACTCCAACGATCATAATATCATATTGCCGCAAATCTCTTCTCCTCTATCGGTCAAAAATCTCCGATTTTTTGTCTTGAAGTCCTTTTGAAATTCGAATCGCTGTTTCCCTTATTTTGTGTGCAAGGACTTCCACGCCGTCAATTCATGAATAGCTCAGAAATTTCTATTATCATACCACGGCTTTTCTTCCCGCGAAAGCAGCAAAATTCTTTCCAAAAACGCAAAAATGGCGCTGCTTTGCGGCAACGCCATCTTGTTTTGCTTCCGAAAGGCGGAAATCGAGTTACTTGATTTCCACAGAAGCGCCCACAGCCTTGAGCTGCTCGGCGATCTTCTCGGCATCTTCCTTGGACACGCCTTCCTTGAGGGGCTTGGGAGCGTTATCAACGACTTCCTTCGCTTCCTTCAGGCCCAGGCCGGTCAGCTCGCGGACGACCTTGATGACCTTGATCTTCTCAGCGCCAGCAGCGGTGAGGATCACGTCAAACTCGGTCTTTTCAGCAGCTTCCTCAGCGGGAGCAGCAGCACCGGCGACAGCAACAGCACCGCCCATGGGAACGGCAGCGGAAACGCCAAATTCTTCCTCCAGAGCCTTCACCAGTTCGTCCAGCTCGAGGACAGTCATGCCCTTCAGGGCTTCAATAAACTGTTCCTTGTTCATAGTAACCTCCAAAAAATTTGTCAAATTTGCAATGATACTGGCCGATGGTTACGCCTCGGTGGCCTCGGCGGGAGCGGCTTCGCCGCCTTCCATCTTTTCCTTGATCGCGTTGAGCACGACGGCCATCTTCGTGAGAGGAGCCTTCATGCCGCCCAGGATCTGAGCGATGAGAACCTCGCGCGGGGGCAGATCTGCCAGCGCTTCGATCGCAGCGGTGTCAACCACCTTGCCGTTCACGATACCGCCCTTGATGACGCCCTTCTTGGACTTCTTCACAAAATCACGGATGACTTTGGCGGGCGCAACAGCGTCCTCGTGACCGAATGCGACAGCGGTAGGACCGGCAAAATAGCCGTTGACCGCCTCGTCGATGCCGGCGTCAACGCAGGCACGTTCCATGTAGGTGTTCTTGATGACGGCGTATTCCACGCCGGCCTTGCGGAAGTTGGAACGCAGCTCGGTGTCCTCTTCCACGGTATAGCCGCGGTAGTCCACGAACACAACGCTCTGGGCGTTGGCGAGCTTTTCCTTGATCTGAGCAACTTTCGCCGCCTTGGCAGCGATAATCGTCTGATTTGCCATGATTGTTTCACCTCCTTTTTCAGGGAGTCGTATGCAAAAACCCCTGCCATGACAGCAGGGGCGAAAACGCAGAGCAAGCCGACCTCATAAAGAGGGAACATGCAGCGCCTCGGCCGGCTTCCCGAAGGAAATTGAGCCCGAAGGCACCCGCTGTCTATGGCGAAAGCTTATGCGATTTTGTTTTACTCACAGCAGACAGTATAGCACATCTGAGCGAGCCGTGTCAAGCGCAAATTAGAACCTGACGGGGTTGATCTTGATGCCAGGGCCCATGGTAGAGGTCATGACGACGCTCTTGAGATAGGTGCCCTTGGCGGTGGCGGGCTTGGCCTTGATGACAGCTTCCATCAGGGTCTTGACGTTTTCGGTCAGCTTTTCGGTGCCGAAGGACGCCTTGCCCACGGGAACGTGAACGATAGCGGTCTTGTCCACGCGGTACTCCACCTTACCAGCTTTGATCTCGCGGACAGCCTTGGCGACGTCCATCGTGACCGTGCCGGACTTGGGGTTAGGCATGAGGCCCTTCGGGCC
>JAEYFO010000060.1 GCA_023402915.1 Bacillota bacterium
GGCCAGCTCCGTGCCGTCCAGCCCGTCGTATTTTTTCGGCACGGCGTCCAGATCGATGGAGAGGCCGTCCGCCAATTCGCCGATGGCCACGCACACGCCGCCCGCGCCAAAGTCGTTGCAGCGGCGGATCTTCGTGCTGAATTCAGGGTTTTTGAACAGGCGCTGGAGCTTGCGCTCCGTCAGGGGATTGCCCTTTTGCACCTCCGCGCCGCAGGTGGTGATGGACGCTTCCGTGTGCGCCTTGGAGGAGCCGGTCGCGCCGCCCATGCCGTCGCGGCCCGTCCGTCCGCCCATCAAAATGACCACGTCGCCCGCTTCCGGACGCTCGCGCACCACGTTCTTTTCGGGCGCTGCGGCGATGACCGCGCCGATCTCCATGCGCTTGGCCACAAAGCCGGGGTGATACAGCTCGACCACCAGCCCCGTCGCCAGGCCGATCTGGTTGCCGTAGGCCGAATAGCCCGCCGCCGCGCCGGTGGTGATCTTCCGGGTGGGGAGCTTTCCGGGAAGGGTGGCGCTGTTGGGCACGGTGGGGTCGCCGCTGCCCGTGACGCGCATGGCCTGATACACATACGCCCGGCCGGAGAGCGGATCGCGGATCGCGCCGCCAAGGCAGGTGGCCGCGCCGCCGAAGGGCTCGATCTCCGTCGGGTGGTTATGGGTCTCGTTTTTGAACAGGACGAGATAGTCCTCCTCGCGGCCGTCGACCTTTGCCTTGACCTTGATGGAGCAGGCGTTGATCTCCTCGCTTTCGTCAAGGTCAGGGAGCTTTCCGGCTCTTTTGAGCTCCTTGGCGCAGATGGTGCCCATGTCCATAAGGGTCACGGGGCGGGACGTGCTTTCGCCATAGAGCCGGGCGCGGGCGGAGAAATAGTCCGAAAGCGCCGCTTCGAGCGCCGCCCTTGCGGGGCTTTGTTCGATCTCGATGCCGTCGAGGTTCGTCTGGAACGTCGTGTGGCGGCAGTGATCCGACCAGTAGGTGTCGATGACCCGGATCTCCGTCAGGAAGGGATCACGGCCTTTTTTCTGAAAATACTGCTGGCAGAACGCCAGATCCTTCACGGTCATGGCAAGGCCCATTTTGCCGTGCAGCGCTGTCAGACCCGCTTCGTCAAGGGCGCAAAAGCCCTCCATCACGGCCACGTCCTCCGGCTGCTCCAGCTGCGCGTCAAGATTTTCGGGCTTTTCCATGGCGGCTTCGCGGCATTCGACCGGGTTGATGAGATAGGCTTTTGCCGCGGCGAGCGCCGCTTCGTCCGCGCCGTCAAGGACGTATACCCGCGCCGTGCGCACGGCGGGGCGTTCCTTCTGGGTCAGCAGCTGGATGCACTGGGCGGCGGAATCGGCCCGCTGATCGTACTGGCCGGGCAGAAATTCCACCGCAAAGCAGCTTTCGCCAAGGGGCGCGCTTTCTTCATAGAGCACATCGACCGCCGGTTCGGAAAACACCTGCCCGCAGGCGGCGGCAAATTCCTCGTCTGTCAGGCCGGAAACGTCGTAGCGGTTGAGCACACGGACTGCGCGAAGCGTGCTCAGCCCCAGATTTTCCCTCAGGTCACTCAGCAGCGCGCGGGCTTCCACAGCCTGTTCGGGTTTCTTCTCCACAAAAATACGTCGGACTCGGTTCATGGCAGGCGCTCCCTTCAAACGGTTGAATTTTTGAACTTTTTCTTTTTGTTTTACAAAAATCATTCTTTTATTTCCGAACTTTAATTTCCCGAACGTTCGAAATTATTCCACAAAATCAAAACGGCGCAGCTGCAATTCGTTGCAGCCACGCCTTTGGTCTTGTCAGCGGGCAAGCTGGTTTTTGAGCCGCTCGCTCGCCGCTTCGAGCCGCGCCCGGTCTCCGGCCGCGCCCGCGGAATCCTCAAACGCTTCGTAGATCGCCCGCACCGCCTCGGAGAACTGCTCCTCCTCCACGGCGACGATGATGTTCATCTCGCTCGAGCCCTGATCGATCATGCGGACGTTGACGCCCTTGAGCGCCAGCGACGTAAACACCAGCGCGGACGTGCCGACCCGCTTGATCATGCCGCGGCCCACGACCGCGATGAGCGCGATGTCCTGATGCACCTCGACGGTATCGGGGTCACAGGCGTTGATGATGGCGTCCACCGCTTCCTGAACGCGGCCGCCGGCGCACTGGTTGCTCACCACGACGGAGAGCGTATCGATGCCGGTGGGCATGTGCTCGATGGAGATCCCCATATCGGAGAGGGCGTTGAGCACCCGCGCCGCAAAGCCCACCTCGGTGTTCATTTTGTCCTTTTCGATGTTGATGACCGTGAAGCCCTTGCGCCCGGCGATGCCGGTGATGGGGCATTCGGGATCCTCCTCCGCCTCGGGAACGATCATGGTGCCCGCTTCTTCGGGCAGGTTGGTGTTCCTGACGTTGATGGGAATGCAGGCCTGCCGCACGGGGAAGATGGATTCTTCATGCAGCACGGTCGCGCCCATATAGGCCAGCTCGCGCAATTCCTCATACGTCACGACGCGGATGGGCCGCGGGTTTTTGACGATGCGGGGATCGGCCATGAGGAAGCCGGACACGTCCGTCCAGTTTTCGTAAACCTCCGCGTCCACGCCCCGGGACACGATGGCGCCCGTGATGTCCGAGCCGCCGCGGGAGAACGTGTGGATGCTGCCGTCGGGCAGCGCGCCGTAAAAGCCGGGAACCACCGCCCGCCCGTGATGGCGCAGGGCTTCCGCCGTCCTTTCGTTCGTCAGCTCGCTGAGGAACTCGCCGCCCTGATCAAAGCAGATCAATTCTGCCGCGTCCACAAAATCATAGCCCAGATAGTCCGCCAGCAGCAGGCCGTTGAGGTATTCGCCGCGGCTGGCGGCATAATCGGCCGACGCGCCCGCAGCGATGTCCCTTTCGACCTTCTCAAGGTGCGGCTCGATGGCGATGGACAGCCCCAGCTCGTCGCGGATGGCGAGATAGCGGCTGCGGATTTTGGAAAACAGCTCGGCGATGCTTTCGCCCTTTGCCGCGGCCTTCTGGCAGGCATAGAGCAGGTCGGTCACCTTGTCGTCGCCGTCAAAACGGCGGCCGGGCGCGGAAGGCACCACATAGCGGCGCTCCCCGTCCCGCAGGACGATGTCGCGCACCTTACGGAACTGCCCCGCGTCCGCCAGGGAGCTTCCTCCAAACTTGACAACTTTGATTCCCATCTATACGATTCCTCCGTCGGAAATTTCAATCTGGCTTCTTTTGCGCGTCCTGCGCCGGGCGCAGGGAACGGGCTTCGAGATAATAGCGCTTCTCGTTGGCCTCGCCCATGGAGAAGGTCTTTTTCGGCAGAGCGCCGTCCAAAATGACCGTGGTAAAGAGCGCTTCTTTTTCCATGGCCGGGAGCAAAAACGCCATTGCGCCGGGCTGCGCGCCCAGACGGCGCGCCGTTTCGCCGCCGTGGATATAGTCGATCGAGCCGGCTTCGCTCTGCGCCTTCCACGCTTCAAGCGCCTGTTCGAGCGTGCCGGCCGGCAGCTGAGAGGCGGGTCTTTCCACAAGCACGCTGCCCGTGCCTGCCGCGCAGGAAAAGTCCAGCCGGTGGCCGGAAGTCTCCCGTTTCGCCGCTTCGCCCCAAAGGACGGAAACCGCTCCGCCGGGATTCTGCGCCGAAAGGATCTCCCGCAGGGCGTTCAAAAACGCCTCCGGCTCGCCCGCGCCGAACGCCACGCGGTGGATCGGCTCAAAGACGATGCCCGCGTCATGCAGGTTTTCCAGCTCGCAAAGGGCGTAACGGGCGGGATGGCACATTCGCTCTTCTTCCGAAAGGGTGGGTCTGAGCTGCTCCCAGGCGGCCTTGGCCGTGGCGAGAGAATGGTTGCCGTCGCCCATGGCGTAAAGGAGAAGCGGCGCGCCGCAGCGGTTTTCCCACCGGTTTTTCAGGGCGGACAGCGCTTCCTTCAGGCCGCAAAGCGCGCTGTTTTCCAGGAAGCGGCCTTCGATATGTCCGCCGCGCTGCATCAGGTCGAAGTCGTAGATTTTTTCGCCCTTTCCAATGAGCGGTTCGATGACCGTATGCTCCGGATCGTCGATCAGTATCAGAATATGCGGCAGCTCCAGCGCCGCGCCCTGCCGGACCTTCAGCCGGGGCGGAATGCGGCTCTCCACCGTGCCTTCCGTGGCGCGGATGAGGGACGTGCTGCCCTTTTTATAGTCGTATTGTTCCAGATCAAAGGCGAGCATCAGGCCGTGTCGGGTCTTTCCGTCCGCCGTGCGCTCAACGAGCACCGTGCCCTCGGGCAGCGCGCGGAAAAACCCCTCGTCCAGCAGCGCGTTCATCCGGCCATGGATGGCGGCGATGCGCTCCGGCAGGTCCTTTGCCCCCAGATAGGCTTCCGGCAGCATGAGCGAAAGGGTGCTTGGCGCGCCGGAGACGATTTTTTCCACATCGTGCCAGTATTCCGGCTCGGACGTGAACTGATCGCAGGCCACGACGGCCCATTTCGTCAGATCTGTTCCTTCCTTCGGCAGAAGGATCTGCGGAAGGCTCACGCCCAGTTCTTCCCAGCTTGCGCCCATTTGCTGCTTCCTTTCCCGTCAAAAGCCGAACGATGCCCCTGTTTTTTGAAAAAATCAGTGCGAAATGTTCGGTCGTTCCAGCGGCGGTTCGGAAAGAAATCTTCGGCTTTTGATCTTTTTGCCAAAACCACAACGTTCTCCCGGCTTCTTTGGATTTTTCCCGGAGAATCCCGAACATTGCAATTATACACTGCCGGGAAAGCCCGGTCAATGATAAACCGCTCCGCCAGCGCCCCAAAGCGGAATTTCCCGCCGCAAAACGGCTTTTTCATTGACTTTTTTCATATAATAGGATAGACTATCAATGAAATTTATTCTGAAAAACGTGCGCAAAGAAGCGGAGCAGTAAAAACCTCCCCCCTGCTTTCAGAGAGCCGCCCCCGTGCTGAAAGGCGGCAGCAGGCCGGTTTTGAACTCGCCGCAGAGCGTCCCGCGCCAAAGCGTTCGAATGCAGTCGTTCGCTCGTCCGGCGCAGGCGGAATGCCCTCCGTTACCGGGGCGAGAGCGGGCTGCCCGCCTTTTGGCGTCGGGCGGCTCAAGAAGAGTGGTACCGCGGAGCTGTGCTTTCGCCTCTTTGGAGGGCGAGAGCATTTTTTCATTTTTCGGAAAAACCGCTGAAAAACTGTTTTGGAAAGCGAACGGCTTTTTTTCCAAAAAATTCAAACCCGAAAAAATTGATCTGACCATAAAGGAGAGTTTTCCCATGGACTTCAACCGCATCGAAGAAAAATGGCAAAAGCGCTGGGAAGAGACCGAACTGTACAAGTTTGACGAGTCTTCCGACAAGAAAAAGTTCTATGTGATGGAGATGTTCTCCTATCCTTCCGGCGCAAAGCTGCACGTGGGCCACTGGTACTACTACGGCCTGACGGACTCCTACGCCCGCTTCAAGCGGATGCAGGGCTACAACGTTTTCCATCCGATGGGCTTTGACGCCTTCGGCCTGCCGGCGGAAAACTACGCCATCAAGACGGGCATCCATCCGCTCGACTCCACCGTCAAAAACATCGAGACCATGGAAGAGCAGCTGCGGCGCATGGGCGCGTCGTTTGACTGGAGCGCCGAAGTAAAGACCTGTATGCCCGACTATTACCGCTGGACGCAGTGGTGCTTCCTCCAGCTCAACAAGCACGGCCTGGCCTACCGCAAGGAGATGCCCGTCAACTGGTGCCCCTCCTGCAACACGACGCTGGCCAACGAGCAGGTGCTTTCCGACGGCACGTGCGAGCGCTGCGGCACGGCTGTGACCCGCCGCAACATGACCCAGTGGTGCTTCCGCATCACCAAATACGCCGAGGAGCTGCTCACCGGCCTGGAAAAGCTGGATTGGCCGGAAAAGACCAGGCTGATGCAGAAAAACTGGATCGGCAAATCCGTGGGCGGCGAAGTGACGTTCACCACCGAAAGCGGCAAGCCCTTCACGGTGTTCACCACCCGCGCGGACACGCTCTTTGGCGTGACGTACGTGGTGTTCTCCCCCGAGCATCCCATGGTGGCGGAGCTGACCACGCCCGAACAGAAGGCTGAGATCGAAGCCTATCAGGCCTATGCCGCCAAGGCGAGCGAGATCGACCGCCTTTCCTCCAGCCGTGAAAAGACCGGCGCGTTCACCGGTTCTTACGCCATCAACCCCGTCAACGGCCGGAAAGTGCCGATCTATGTGGCGGACTACGTGCTTTCCACCTACGGCACCGGCATCGTCATGGCCGTTCCCGCCCACGACGAGCGCGACTTTGTCTTTGCGACGAAATACAACCTGCCCATCGAGCGCGTCATTGAAAGCGCGGACGGCGCGGAGACGGAGCTGCCCTACTGCGAATACGGCGTGCTGGTCAACAGCGGCGATTTCAGCGGCATGGGCACGGCGGAAGGCCG
>JAEYFO010000108.1 GCA_023402915.1 Bacillota bacterium
GGCCGAGGCCTATGCCGCCGAGCTGGACAAGCTGGGCAGCGGCCGCTGCATCGCCATTCAGGGCGACGTGAGCCGCGAAGAGGATGCGCACCGCGTGTTTTCCGAAGCGCTGGCCGCCTTTGGTCAGGTGGACGTGCTGGTCAACAACGCCGGCATGGTGCAGGCCGCCACGGTTGAGATCAAGGACATGACGCTCGATTATTACGAAACCATGGTGCGCAACAACACCTCGAGCATGTTTTTGATGTGCCGTGAAATGGTGCGCCACGTGCTCGGCCGGGAGGGCGGCGGCCACATTGTCAACGTGCTTTCCAAAGCCTCCAAATCCTCCACCTCGCCGGGGCAGACCCATTATGTCACGTCCAAGGCGGGCAACATGGGCTTTACGAAGTCCCTCGCCGCCGAAGTGACGAAATACGGCATCCACGTCAACGGCATCATGCCGGGCTTTGTGCGCAACCAGCACTCCATCGAGCGCGAAAAGAACGATCCGGAGGGCTGGGCGGAAGAGCTGAAGGTGATCTGCCGCCGCTCCCCCGTGGGCCGCATCGCCGAGCCGGTGGACATGGGCTATATGTGCGCCATGCTCGCTTCGGAGAAGTCCGCGTTCGCCGTGGGCGCCATCGTCGATCTGACCGGCGGCCGCCTGTTGTAATCGCTGATTTTTTCCAAAAGAAGCGCCGTGCCGCGTCTGGCGCTGTGCTGTTTCCCCTTTGAAAACTGCTGCGCCCTCATCCTCCTCTGCACACGCCTGCGGGGGAGGTTTTTCGTACAGAGAATTTTTCCTGTAACCTTTTTTGTAAACTTCGCAAACTTCTAAAGCTGCTTTTTGATCATTTTCCATTGAACTGCTCCATGGTTTGCGCCGCTCTGCGATTCAGCTCCAAAGCGAATCTGTCCTTTGGCGGAAAAGTCGCGCTTTCCTTCAAAACGGGCGCTGCTCCTTCTTCGCAGCGTTTCAAAAACCGCCCCGCCCGTTCCGCTCACTCCCATACAAAGCGCACCTTTCAAACCGTCTTTTCAAATAAAATCCTACTTTGATTCGCACTTTTTCCCGCCATTTTCTAAAGATTCCAAAACCGCGTTTTCCTTCCAGAGTTTGACGATGCCCAAACGATAAAACAGCGCAGCCCTTTTCGCAGGCTGCGCCGTTGCACTTTTACCAAAGTTCGCTGTTACTCCCCGCTCTCTTCCCGGCGGACGGAGCGCGCCGTCTCGAACCCTTCCGGATAGCGAGCCCGCAGCTTTTCAATGTTGCGGCAAAGCACTTCGTCGAGCGGCACGTCCAGCGCCGCCGCCGTTTCCGCCAGATACCAGGCCACGTCGCCCAGCTCCTTGACGAGCGCGTCTTTGTCAAGGGGATGCCCCTGCGCCAGATGCTTTTTGACCAGGTCGATGACCTCGCCCGCCTCGCCGCAAAGGCCCATCACGCCGTTGAGGAGCAGATCGATCCCCCTGAGCGCGGGATTGCAGGTGCGCATGGCCAGCTGCTGGTATTCATTCGCCGTCATCGGTTTTCTCCTTTTCCCCATTGCACGAAAGCGCCGCAAGGGCGCGGGTCATTCTCTCCGCCGCCGGAACGAGAGCGGATTTTTCCATATCCTCCGCCGCGCGGCAGGGCATGGCGTTGAGCGCTGCTTCCAAAAAGGGCTGCGCCTGCTGCTCCAAATCGAGCAGGCCGTCGTTTTGCAGCAGCGTCTCCACCATCCGGTTCAAAAACGCCACCGGCCGCCGGCCGTGAGTACGGCTCAGGCAGGGCGTGCCCGCCGCAGCCCGGTAGGTTTTTCGCATCGCTTCCGAAGCATTGGCCGCCGCAAGGCTTTCGTCGATCGCCCGGCAGACGGTTTCCACCAGAGCGTCTTTTCCTCCGGGCCGCCAGTCCCAACGGACAAACGCGAAGCGCGTCGCGCTGTTTGTCCCCACCAGCGCCAGCCGGCCGCGAAGGGGCAGCGCATGAACGTCCCAGCAAAACAGCAGCTCCCGCTGTGCGGCGGCAGGCAGGCCGTTCCACCGTTCCCGCCGCATCAGCGGGATCGTGCAGCCCAGCTCCATGGTCAGTTCAGCTGCGTCTGCGCCAGCGCGATCTGGCCGATTACATAATCCCCAAGGGCGTGCGCCACCGGGAAATAGACCAGCAGCGACGCCGTTCCGTCCTCGGCAATGTAGTAGCCCGCGCCGTTATCCGTCGCCAGACCGTATTCGCCAAAGGCTTCCTGCTGGAAGTATCCAACCACCGTCTCTTTGCCCATGGTTTCGATGGCGTCGGTCAGGCTGCCCTTCTGGTCCTCAAAAAACTCCTCGCTCAGCGGGCAGGCCGTCCAGCTGCCGTTGAGCACCGCTTCACAGGCGTCTGCCGGGTCGATCAGGTCGCGGGTGCTGAGCCGTTCGCCGGTGGCCATGTTATAATTTTCCACGATCATCACGTTCGACGGATGGGCCGAATCCTTGACATTGAACATGCCGCGGTAAAAGAACGACGCAATGCCGTTTTCCAGTGCGGAAGAAACCAGCTCAAGCTGATAGGTATCGCCGTTTTCCGGATCGACGCCCCAAAGCCGGATCGTCTCTTCCAGATCGGAAAGGAGCGCCGCGTTGAACTTTTCCGCCCCGTCGCCCTCCAGCACCGGATAGGTCAGATAGGATTCCGTTCCGTTCTCCTTGCGGGCCGTTTCTTTGACGGAAAGCGTTTTGACCGGTTCGGTTTCGATCTGCGGTTCCTCCGTGGAAACAGTCGCTTCGATGGGCTGTTCCGTCTCCTTCGGCGCGTCCGTCTGCTGGGCGCTCTGCGCCGCGCAGCCCGCCGCCGTCATCATCAAAAGCGCCGCCACGGCCGCAGCCGCTGTGCGTTTGATCCAGTTTGCTTTCATGTTCTTTCTCCTTTCGCGCGCCGATTCGGGCGCAAATGCAAAAGCACGACGCGGCTCAAAGAAGAGCCGTTTCGCCGTGCTCTTTTGCAATTTGTCAGGCGTTTTTCCCGCAGCAGTTCTTGTACTTCTTGCCGCTGCCGCAGGGGCAGGGATCGTTGCGGCCGGGCTTCTTCTCCGCCACGAACACGTTGGCCGCGCGGTATTTCTTCGTCAGCTCCTTACGGCATTCGGGCGTGAGGATATCGTCCCACATGGGCAGCTCATAGAGCCAGTTGGCCTTGGCGTCGAGCATGTTGTAGTAAAGGGTCTCCATGTCCACCTCAAGGCTGATGGGGGACTCCTCCGTCAGGCTTTCCAGGTCGTACTGGCCGGCCTTGAGAGAGGTGTTGATGCCGTCGAGGAAGCCGCAGAACACTTCTTTTTCCATGCCGAATTCGTCGGCCAGCTCCTTGAGGGTGCCGGTGTAAGGCTCGTTCGGGCGGGAAAGGATCTTCTCGTAGCCGTCCCGCTCGATGGCGAAATAGGCCGACCAGAACTGGTTCTGCTGCTCGGGCGTCTGGGGCGCGCGGGCGATGTTCATCCAATCTCCGTAGATGCTCATGGGGTTTGTTCCTCCTGTGCTATGGTTCGATTTTGTTGATTTTTGAAAAAACGCGGCGCTTTATGCAAGCGCTTCCAGCCGCCGGCGGACGGCGCGGATGAATCCGGCGGTATCCACCTGCGTGGGCGCAATGCCTTCGGCCAACATGGCCAGATCCTTCGTCATGACGCCGCTTTCGATCGTTTCGATGACGGCGGCTTCCAGCTTTTGTGCGAAGGCTTCCAGCTCGGAAAGGCCGTCCATCTGCGCCCGCTTCTTGAGCGCGCCGCTCCAGGCGAAAATGGTCGCCACGCTGTTGGTGGACGTGGTCTCGCCCTTGAGATGGCGGTAATAATGGCGGGTCACCGTGCCGTGGGCCGCTTCGTATTCGTAGTTGCCCTCCGGGGAAACGAGCACGCTCGTCATCATCGCAAGGGAACCGAAGGCCGTCGCGACCATGTCGCTCATGACGTCGCCGTCGTAGTTCTTG
>JAEYFO010000113.1 GCA_023402915.1 Bacillota bacterium
AGATGGCGGTGGGGCAGCACGAAAGAGAGGTCGCCGGGCACGGCCGTCTTGAGCGTGGGGCGGGTGGTGGACTTGGCCAGACGGGACACGTCCGTGCGCCGTCCCTTGAGCAGGTCGCCCAGGCGCTGCACCATGATGCCGCCGCCGGTGAGCATATTGCCCAGCTGGGCGATGTAATTGCCGTAGCGGATGGGCTCGTTGAACGGCTGGGTGAAGCGGGTGGAAACCAGCATAGCGAAGTTGGTGTTTTCCGTGTGCTTGTCCGCGTCGTGATAGCTGTGGCCGTTGACCACGGCGATGCCGCCCTCGTAATGCTCCTCTGAAACGATGCCGCCGGGATTCATGCAGAACGTGCGCACCTTGCTCTCAAACGTGTCGGAATAATAGACCAGCTTGGCCTCGTAAAGGTGCTTCGTCAGATGATCCATGACGGAGTTGGGGCATTCGACGCGCACGCCGATGTCCACTTCGTTGTTGTCGGTGGAAAGGCCCAGCGCTTTGGCTTCTTCGCTGAGCCACTCCGCGCCGCCGCGGCCGGGCGCCGTGACTACATAGGGGGCATACACGTCCTCCATGCCCGTTTTGCCGCTCAAACGCACGCCGACGGCCTTGCCGTTTTCCACCAGAATGTGCTCTGCGCTCGTCAGCTCGCGGAACGTGAAGCCGGGCTGTGCCGCCAGATATTCGTACATGCCGCGCAGCACGTCGAAGGCGTATTCCGTGCCCATGTGGCGGACGGGGCAGCGGACGAGATAGATGTTGTGCTTGCTGCACTCGTAGGCGATCTCGCCGACCATGGGGTCGTCTTTTCCGTGAACGGTATCCGGCGCGCCGAAGTGCGTATAGATGCTGTCGGCATAATTGATGAGGTCCTGCGCCTTTTCTTCGGACATATATTTGGTGATATGGCCGCCCACCTCGCTCGAAAGGGAGAGCTTCCCATCGGAAAACGCGCCTGCGCCCGACCAGCCGCACATGATGGCGCAGGGCTTGCAGCCGACGCATTTTCCCGTCGTGCGCGCCGGGCAGACGCGGCTGTCAATGCTGCGCCCCGCGTCCACCAGCAGGATCTTCGTGCCGGGCGCTTCTTTCGTCAGCTCCAGCGCCGTAAAAATGCCCGCCGGGCCCGCGCCGATGATGATAACGTCGTATTGGGTCTTGTGTGTCATGGGAGTTCCGCCTTTCCGCAGGAGAAGCGCGTTAAACTCGCTGCGCCCCGCCGCGTTTTGCTTTGTTTTTTATTGGAACGAGCAATTTTTTGCCGAATTTTTTTGCCGAATTTTTTGCACGTTTTTCAGGCACCGCGGGCTATTATATCCCCCATTCCCGTTTCTGTCAACCGAAGTTTTTCAAAATCTTCGGATTTTTTCGTTTTCAGTTTCTTGATTTGACAATGCGCTTCCCCCGTTTTACAATGAAGGCAAGTTCAAGGCAGATTTCCCGGTTCCCGGCAGTTCAAACCACTTTCAAAAAGGAGGTTCCTTTCCATGGCAAAATTCGAAAGCACGCTGACCGGTTCGTTCGATTCCACCCTCTCCCATCTGGAAAACCGGATCATCCAAAGCGGCGAAACCGTCAATCTGGTGGATGCTTCCGATTTTTCCGCCGGGGACGTGCGCTGCGCCGTCCGGGTCTACGATAAATATTTTATGCGAAACGGCAACCGCGCAAGCCTGACGCTCACGCTGGCCGGGCAGGGAACGAACCTGTTCGTCAGCGCCATCGGGGCGGGCGGCGGCAGCGGCATCGTGTTTAATTTCAGCCTGGGCGCGGAACGCTCCATGGTTTCGGTGGTGGAGCGGGCGGTGGACGAGCTCAAAAGCGGACGGTAAGAGTTTGTCGCTTTCATTCTGTTTGGAAAGGCAGCGCACAGCGTCGTTTTTTCAAAGCGTCCTGCCCTTCCTTTTCTCGAATCGAAAGTTTCAGCTTGAATCAACAAGTCAAGCGCAAATCACTTTCCCCTTGGTTTTCCGCCCCCTGTCTTTGCGCAGGGGGCTTTGTAAATTTTCGGCTTGCAGCTTTTTCCGCATTTTCAAATTTCATAGTTTCAAAAATTTCAAAAACCTTTCCCCACAAAAACGGCGCAGAGAGAGCCATTCGCTTTCCTGCGCCATTTGTTTGTTTTGGAATGTTCTGTCCGCTTCCGGACGGGATCAGCCGCCCAGATAGGCTTTTTTGACCTGCTCGTCGTTGGCGAGCGCGTCGGCGTCGCCGCTCATGGAAACCGTGCCCGTCTCGAGGACATAGGCGCGGTTGGCGATGTTGAGCGCCATTTTCGCGTTCTGCTCCACCAGCAGGATGGTCACGCCGGACTTGTTCACGTCCGTGATGATGTGGAAAATCTCCTGCACCAAAATGGGCGAAAGACCCATGGACGGTTCGTCCAGCAGCAGCATTTTCGGCGAGCTCATCAGCGCGCGGCCGATGGCCAGCATCTGCTGTTCGCCGCCGGAGAGGGTGCCGGCCAGCTGCTTTCTGCGTTCCTTCAAACGGGGCAGCCGCTCAAAGACCATTTCGTAATCGCGGCGGATGTTTTCCTTGTCCGTGCGGATATAGGCGCCCATTTCCAGATTTTCCTGAACGGTCAGTCCGGAGAAAATGCGGCGGCCCTCGGGCACGTGCGCAAGGCCGAGACGGACGATCTTATGGGGCACGACGCTGTGAAGATCCTGGCCCATGAAGCGCATTTCGCCGCTTTTGGGCTTGAGCAGACCGGAGATGGCGTGCAGCGTGGTGGTTTTTCCCGCGCCGTTTGCGCCGATGAGCGAGACGATCTCGCCCTCGTTGACCTCAAAGGACACGCCCTTGATGGCGTGGATGGAGCCGTAATAGACTTCCAGATCTTTCACACTGAGCATGACCGACATCTTACTCACCTCCCAGATAAGCCGCGATGACCTTCGGATCGCTGCGCACTTCTTCCGGCTTGCCCGCGGCGATGATCATGCCGTAATCGAGCACCACCAGACGCTCGCAGATGCCCATGACGAAGCTCATGTCGTGCTCGATGAGCAAAATGGAGATCTGGAACCGGTCGCGGATGAGCTTGATGGTTTCCATCAGCTCTTTGGTTTGCGTGGGGTTCATGCCCCCCGCCGGTTCGTCCAGCAGCAGAACCTTCGGATCGGTCGCCAGCGCGCGGGCGATCTCCAGCTTGCGCTGCTGACCATAGGGCAGGTTGGACGCGCGGGTGTCGGCGTACTGTTCCAGATCGAACACCCGAAGCAGCTCCCGGGCCTTCTCTTCCACCCGCTGCTCCTCTTTCCAATAGGAAGGCAGGCGCAAAATGGCGGCCAGCGCGGAATAGTGCATCTGGCTGTTCATGGCGATCTTGACGTTATCGATCACGGAAAGATACTTGAACAGGCGGATGTTCTGGAACGTGCGGGCGATGCCGTGCTGCGTGATCTCGTAGGTCTTTTTGCCGACGATGCTGCTGCCCTCCAGCTCGATCGTGCCCTCCGTGGGAAGATACACGTCGGTCAAAAGGTTGAACACCGTGGTCTTGCCGGCGCCGTTCGGGCCGATCAGGCCGACGATCTCGCCGTTTTCAATGGTGATCTGAACATCCTTGAGGGCGCGAAGTCCGCCGAACGCAATGCCCAGATTTTTGACTTCCAGCAGTGCCATTTAGCGCACCTCCCCTTCGGTTTTTTCTTCGGGCTTTGCCGCTTCCGCAGCAGGAACCGTTTCTGCTTTTTTCGCCTTGAAGAGCGTCCGCTTGATCCAGCGGCCAAAGCCGGCGATGGACATTTCGGAACGACCCAGCAGGCCGCCCGGACGGAACAGCATCATCAAAATCAGCACCACCGAATACAGCAGCATACGGTAGTCCGCAAAGGCGCGCAGCGCTTCGGGCAGAACGGTCAGCACGATGGCCGCGATGGTCGATCCGGTGATGGAGCCCATGCCGCCCAGAACGACCATGACCAGAATTTCAACGGAATAGTTGAAGTTGAACTTGCTCGGGGCGATGACGCCGATATAGTGGGCGTACAGGCCGCCCGCCACGCCCGCGAAGAACGCCGCCATGACGAACGCCGCCATTTTATAGTAGGTGGTGTGGATGCCCGCAGCTTCCGCCGCGATCTCGTCCTCGCGGATGGCCAGCACCGCACGGCCGTGGCGCGAGAGCATATAGGCGTAGATGATGTAGATCGTCAGCGCCGCCAGGATATACGTGCCGTTGAACGTCGTCAGCGACGGGATGTTTCGAAGGCCCAGCGCGCCGCCGGTGAAGTCCAGATTCAGGATCAGCACGCGGATGATCTCGCCAAAGCCCAACGTGATGATGGCCAGATAGTCGCCCTTGAGGCGCAGGGCGTGAATGCCGATGATGACGCTGAACAGCGCGGCCACCAGACCGCCCAGCACCAGCGCCAGCACGAACGTCACGACGCCGCCGAAGCCCTCAAGGGGCAGGCCGGAATGGAGCGTGAACAGCGCCGCCGTATACGCGCCCACGGCCATGAAGCCCGCGTGCCCCAGCACCAGCTGGCCGAGGATGCCGGTCACCAGATTCAGGCTCACAGCCAGAATGATGTTGATGCACACCAGCGTCATGATGCCGGAGATATAGCGGTCGATCACGCCTGCGGACGTGAGGATGTTGATGATGACATAGGCCGCCGCCACCAGAAGGAAGTTGATCAGATAGGACAGCAGCTTCTTTTTCATGTAGGGGGCCATTTTCGTTTTTTTGCTCATGATGCACCTCCTACACTTTTTCCTTGACGTTCTTGCCCATCAGGCCGGTGGGCTTGAAGAGCAGCACGACAATGAGGATGCCGAACACCACCGCGTCGGAGATATTCGACGAGATATAGCCCTTGGTCAGGCTTTCCGCAACGCCCATCGCCAGGCCGCCGATCATGGCGCCCGGAACGGAGCCGATGCCGCCGAGCACCGCCGCCACAAAGGCCTTCAGACCCAGCAGCGAGCCCATGTACGGCGTGATCTGCGGATAGGAGCCCATATACAATACGGCGCCCACGGCCGCCAGCGCGGAACCGATGGCAAACGTCACGGCGATGGTGCTGCCGGTGTTGATGCCCATCAGGCGCGCTGCGCCCGCATCCTCGGACACGGCGCGCATGGCCTTGCCGATCTTGGTCTTGTTGATGAGCAGCTGAAGAAGGATCATCACAACGACCGTCGCCGCAATGGTGATGATGGTCACATAGCTGACGGTCGTTCCGCCCAGCGCCACCGAACCGGAGGGGAAAAATCCGGGAACGGACTTGGCAGAAGAGGAGAACACCAGCTGCGAAAGGTTCTGAAGGAAAATGCTCACGCCGATGGCCGTGATCAGCAGAGAGATCCTCGGCGCTCCGGAATTGAGCAGACGGCTGTAGGCCAGTTTTTCGATCAGGATACCCGCCAGCGCGCAAAACGCCATGGAGATCAAGATGCTGAGCCACAGCGGCAGATTCAGCATGATGAGCGCCACATAAACCACGTATGCGCCCACCATGATGATGTCGCCATGGGCGAAGTTGATCAGTTTGACAATGCCGTATACCATGCTGTAGCCCAGAGCCACCAGCGCGTAGATGCTTCCGGCATTGAGACCGTTGATAATCTGCGTGATAAAATTCATAAACCACACCATCCTGCTGCGTTTCTTGAATGGGAACCCGACGGAAGCCCTCCGTGCCTTTTTTTCCTTGGAGCAGCGGCACGTTCGTTTCCGGTGAGAAGCAAGTCAAGCCTTCTTTTATCGTACCTTCTTTAATAAAAAAAAGAAAAAGAATGAAGAAGCAATGCGCCGAACGCGCGCTTTTTTCCACCGTCATGCCACGGTACAAAAAAGCGTGCAGGCGCGGGGCCGCGGTTTTGTGCGGCCCCTTTGCTTGCACTGAACTTATTTGCCGGCTTGTTCGAACCGGAAAATCAGATTTTCCGTTCTTACTTGCTGAAGGTTTCGACGAACTTGTAGTTGCCGTCCGTGATGCTGGTGATGGCGGCGGACTTGATGGGGTTGCGCTCCGCGTCATAGGTCACATGACCGGTGATGCCCTGATAATCCGTCGTGCCCAGCGCTTCGATGATGGCGGCAGCATCGGTGGAGCCGGCCTTTTCGATGGCGGCGCACATGATCTTGGCAGCGTCATAGCCCAGGGCCGCGAACATGTTGGGCTTCTCGCCGTAGAGCTCTTCATACTTGGCCTTGAAGGCGACGAACGCTTCGTCCGTGCTCTCCATGGAGGCGTGGCAGCAGAAGAAGGAGCCTTCGAGCGTGCCGATGTTGGAAGGATCGATGGATTCGACCACGCTGTCCCAGCCGTCAGCGCCGAGCAGCACGGCGTTGATGCCGGCTTCGCGGGCCTGCGGGGCGATCAGGACGACGTCCTCATAGTATTCCGGCAGGAACAGCACTTCCGCGTCGGTGGCGGCGATCTTGGTTAGCTGCGCCTTGAAGTCCACGTCGCCGGAAGCATAGCCTTCCTTGGCAACGATCTCAACGCCCTGGTTGGCGGCTTCCGCCACGAACGCATCGGTCAGGCCGACGGAGTAGTCGCTGCCGGTATCGTAGAGGATGGCGGCCTTGGTGTAACCGAGCTTCTTGGCGTAAGCGGCCATCAGCTCGCCCTGGAAAGGATCGATGAAGCAGGCGCGGAACACGTTCGTGCCGGCAGCGGTGATATCCTTGGCAGTACCGGTGGCGGTAATCATGGGCAGGTTATCCTTGGCAGCCTGCTGGGCAACGGCCAGGCAGGGGGTGGAGGTCACGTCGCCGACGAGCGCGACGATCTTATCGCTCTGCACCAGCTTGTTGTAGGCGTTGACCGCTTCGGTCGCGTCGCCCTTTTCGTCGTAGGGGATGTACTCGACCTGCTTGCCGAGCACGCCGCCCGCAGCGTTGATCTCATCGATCGCAATCTTCACGCCGTTGTTGGTGGCGATACCATACATGGAAACTTCGCCCGTCAGGGGAGCAAGACCGCCGATCTTGACCGTTTCGGCGTCAGCCGCACCGTTGCCCTCATCGGACGCGGCCGGCGCGCTGGAGCATCCGGCGAACACCGCCGTCATCATCGCACAGGCGGCCAGCAGAGCCATCATACGTTTTTTCATTGTAGATTCCTCCTCGAACATGAAAACTTATGTCAAGACCGGTGTGATCCGGCCCGCATAACAATGCGGTTCACTTTTCCGAACATTCCGATTGATTTTGAAGCAATAAATTTCACTTCATTCATATTTTTCCAAGGTAATGTTCGGATTTTTTGCCGTATTCCCTTGCAAACCGGAACTTTTCAGCTCCGATCCGCTCTGGAATATGTGTCATTATACAGCGCCCAATGCAGGATTACAAGTCAAAATTTCATATTTTTTGCTTTTCTTCCGCAAAATTTTTCCTGCCGCCCCGAACGCAAAACGCCGCAGTCCTCCCTTCCTTTCGGAAGAAGGCCGCGGCGCTGCGGTCGCTCCCCGCTTCCTTGCAGGGGGCGTTGTCCGGCGAGATGAACCCCGCCGTTTTTTTGTTTTCTGTGACGATTATACGCTATCTTTCTTCAACAGGCAACAGCATTTCCAAAACTTTTTCCATGCTGTCCACTGCGGCGAAGGGCTCGGAGGCCAGAACGTCCTCGGGCTTTGCCATGCCGTAGGTGACGGCGATGGTGTCCATGCCGGCGTTGCGCGCGGTTTTTACGTCCACAGGCGTATCGCCCACCATGATCGCCTCTTCCGCCTTCAGGCCGAAATGCTCGAGCGCCAAGTTGACGCAGGCGGGATCGGGCTTGACGTTGGGCACGTCGCCCGCGCAGACGAGAAAGTCAAAATACTGCGTGATGTCCAATTTGTCAAACAGCTTGACCGTGGCGGGACGGATCTTGTTCGTCGCCAGCGCGATCTTCCGCTTGCCGTGCAGCGCTTTGAGCGCGTCCACCACGCCCGGATAGGGCTGGGCGATGGAGCCGGAAATTTCCGCATAGACCGGCTTGGCCATTTCGACGGCCTCATCGATGCGCTCCGGCACCTCGGGCAGGCACAGCGCAAGGATCTTGCGCAGGCCGCCGCCGATGCAGCCTTTGACGTATTCCTGCGGCAGGGGCGTGAAGCCCATCCGTTCCCGGACGGTGTTGGCCACGAGCGCAATCTCTCCGGCCGTATCCACCAGGCAGCCGTCCAGGTCAAAAATCACCAGTTTTCTGTCGAAGCAGTTCTTCGCTTGTTCCATCGGAATTCCTCCTGATCGTTTTGTAAAAGCCCTGCGCGCCCCATGAAGTCCCAGGCTGCCCCAATCAAAACGCCGCCGGCTCAAATCGAACTTTCTTCTCTCTTCTTTTCTCTTTTTCAGCGCGCCAGACCCAGCCGCGCCGCCGCCTCGTCCACCCGCTCCAGCGCCTCGGACAGCGCCGCGCGGGGGCAGGCCACGTTGATGCGCCGGTGCAGCGCGCCGCCCGGCCCGAATTTCCGTCCGTCGTTGACGAAGAAAAGCGCTTCGTCCATCAAAAATTCGTCCAGCTCTTTTTCGCTCAGACCCATGCCGGAAAAATCCGCCCACATCAGATAGGTCCCTTCGGGCAGATCGACCGACACGGACGGAAATTTTTTCGAAAAGAACTCCCGCACGAACTCCATATTGCCGCGAAGCACCGGGAGCAGCGCTTCCAGCCACGGCTCGCCCCTTTCGTAGGCCGCGATGCAGGCCGGAACGCCCAGCGCGGAGATGTAATGCCCCGCGTCCAGCCGGTACTGGGCGGCAAACCGCTCGCGCAGCTCCGGGTTGGGGATCAAAATGTTCGAAGTGGTCAATCCGGCCAGGTTGAACGTCTTACTGGGCGCAGTGCAGAGGATGCAGTTTTGTGAAAACGCTTCGCCCCAGCGACGCATAGACCGTGTGGACGTGCGGCGCAAAGACCAGGTCGTTATGGATCTCGTCCGCCACGACCAGCACGCCGTGCTTTTGGCAGATCTCGCCGTAGCGGCGCAGCTCCTGCGCCGTCCAGACGCGGCCGACGGGGTTGTGCGGGCTGCAAAGGATGGCCAGACGCACGTCCGGGCGGGCCGCCGCTTCTTCGAGCGCCTCGAAATCCATCTCATAGCGGCCGTTTTCCAGCCGGAGCGGGCAGTCCGCCACCGTTCTTCCGTTCTGCACCGCCGCGCCGCGAAACGGCGGGTACACCGGCGTTTGGATGATGACGCCCTCGCCGGGCTTCGTGAAGGCGCGCACCGCGCTGTACAGCGCCGAAACCACGCCGTAGGTGGGCACGATCCACTCCCCTTCCGCCGAAAAGCCGTGCCGCCGCCGCATCCAGCCGCACACCGCCTCGCGATAGCGGCCGTAGACGGTCGTATAGCCCAAAATGCCCTGATCGAGCACGTTCCGCAGCGCGTCCAGAATTTCCGGCGCAGCGGCAAACTCCATGTCCGCCACGGAAAAGGGCATCACGCCCAGCGGATGGCAGCCGTCGGTCGTGCGGGTGCTCTCCCACTTTTCCGCGCCCATGTTCTCCCGCGGGCGGATGGACTCAAAATCGTATGTCATGGCTCGTTTTCTCCTTTGGCGCGCAGGAGATTCCATCTCCGGTTCGCGCCGCATTTCTTTTTTTGAATACATCCAACGCTGCTGTGCCGCGCAGATTGCCGCAGCCATTTCAAGCAGCCGCATTTCTGTTCTCTTTCCTTATTAGATAGCTGTATTAGATGGCTGTGAAACAGCCGTTCAATGCCATCGAAAGTCGTTTCGAACGCGCGCCTGCCCGTTCTGCTTTTTCAGAAGCTGCAAAAGCTGCAATTTCTTTGTTTTTTGGCTCGCGCCGTGTTTTAATACCCCAACTTGATGGCTTTTTTCAAAACCTTCTGCGCAATGGGCGCAGCCTTTCCGCCGCCGCTGCCGCCCTTTTCCAGCAC
>JAEYFO010000153.1 GCA_023402915.1 Bacillota bacterium
GGCACAGACCGTCAGCCTGCAGTTCTGGGCCATGCTGCAAAAGGACCGCGCCAACGCGTGGGAGCACTACATGGCATACACCCGCCAGGGCGGCAGCCGCGTGTTTACTGAGCTGCTGAAAAACGCCGGACTGGACAGCCCCTTTGAAGAAAAGTGCCTGCGGGACGTGGCGGCTGCGGCGGAGCGGTGGCTGGGCGCGTTTGACGCGGAAAAGGTGCGCTGAGCATGGAGCAGAACAACGGAAAAAAGCGCCGGGGCCGCCGGGCCTATCTGGACGATTTTCACCGGGATCTTTCGGGAAAATACACCTACGACGGCCCGCTTTACAGCTACAGCGGCGAAAAGCCGCGCAAAACGCTTCTGTGGCAGCTGTGGGGCCTTTGCGCCGCGATGCTCCTTTGCATCATCGCCATCGGATTTGTTCCCGCGCCGGGCGTGAGCACCTGCGCCTACGTAACGCTTCCCTATGCGGTGACGCTGGTGGCGGCGGTGAGCGTCTGCTGGGCGCTGGGCGAGCTGAGCACGGGCAAGGATCCGCTGCGCGAGTACGTCTATGAAGCGTCCGTGAAAAAAATCCCGCTGCGGGCCATGCTGGTGGCGGTGTTTGCGGCGGCGGCCATCCTCGGCGAAGCGGTCTTTCTGATTCTGAACGGCGTTGGCGGCGTGCGGATCTGGTTTGCGCTATTGGTCATGGCGCTCCTTGGCGGCGCGTGCGCCTGCGCGCTGCTGATCCGAAAATTCCTTCCGGCTTCTTCGTGGGTGCTCACCCGCGCGCGAAGAGGAGAGGGGGCGAAGGCGCCCTCCGAAAAGAAAGAGGAACAGACCGCGGACGCAGACGGAGCGGAAGCTGCGGAAAAAACCGAAGAAAAATAATTTTGCACAAAAAAGTTTTTCCGTAAAATACGAAGCTTTTCACCGGTGAAAACGCGGAAAAACGCCCGAAAATTGGGAAAGAACGTGGAAATGTTCGCCGAGTCTCCGGCCAGACGCGGGCGAACGGATAATAGGCGGATAAATTGACAGACGGGAGAAAAGCCTATATAATGATATACATTCCCGCATTCTGTGGGGAAATCAGCTTGTCACCGGAAGGCCGAAAAGCGCTGTCGAGCCGTTGAAGGGGAACGTTCCCCTTTGGTCTTGTTGCCACAAGACTGAAACAGTGTTTTCTTTCGGAATTCCGGCGAGAATAAGAATGAGGAGGTAAATCATGAAGAATTCCATGAAACTGCTGGCAATGCTTCTGGCGCTGACCATGTGCCTGGGCCTGCTGGCCGGCTGCGGCGCGAAAGCTCCCGAAGCCACGGATGAGCCTGCTGCGACGGACGCTCCTGCTGCGACCGACGCGCCCGCTACGACTGACGAGCCCGCCGCTCCTGCGGAGGACAAGACGCTTGTCGCTTCCATCAACCACTTTGAGGGCAAGTTCTCTCCCTTCTTCGCCGCGAGCGCCGAAGATCAGGACATCGTTGACATGACCCAGATCGGCCTGCTGGGCACCGACCGCGTCGGCGCCATCGTCGAAAAGGGCATCGAGGGCGAGACGCGTTCCTATAACGGCACCGATTATCTCTACACCGGTACCTCTGACGTGACCATCACCGAAAACGAAGACGGCACCGTGTATTATGACTTCACCATGCGCGATGACCTCGTGTTCTCCGACGGCACCCCCGCCGACATCGACGACGTCATCTTCAGCCTGTACGTCTACGCCGACCCCACCTATGACGGTTCCACCACGCTGTACAGCCAGCCCATCCTCGGCATGGAAGAGTATCGCTCCGGCATGAGCACCCTCTCCAGCCTGATCGGCGCTGCCGGCGAGGACAACACTGACTTCTCCCTGTGGACCGAAGACCAGCAGAAGGCCTTCTGGGCTGCTGTGAACGAAGGCGGCGCCAAGTTCGCGCAGGAGATCGTCGATTACTGCGTGTCCGCCGGTTATAACACCGAGGGCGACGTGGCCGGCGCTGCGGCCAACTGGGGCTTTGCGGGCCTGCCTGCCGACGCCACTGCGAAGGATTTCTTCGTGGCCATCGGCGAAAACTACGGCTGGAACTTCTCTTCCATGGAAGCGGAAACTGCGGGCAGCGCCCTCTCTTCTCTGATTCCTGAAGAAGTGTACAACTACTCCACCGTCGGCGTGTCCACCGGTTCCTCCGCCGCCAACATCGCTGGCGTTCAGCGCACCGGCGATTACAGCATGCGCATCGTTGCGACCCAGGTCGCGGCCAACATGATCTATCAGCTCGCTCTGCCGATCGCGCCCCTGCACTACTACGGCGACGAGAGCCTGTACGATTACGACAACAACTCCTTCGGCTTCCCCAAGGGCGACCTGTCCAAGGTCCGTTCCGTGACCACCAAGCCCCTGGGCGCCGGCCCGTACACCTTCAAGGAGTACGCCAACGGTACCGTCCGCCTCGAAGCCAACCCCACCTACTTCAAGGGCGAACCCAAGATCAAGAACCTGAACTTCCTGGAGACCCTCGAAGACGATAAGGTGGTCGGCATCAAGTCCGGCACCATCGACGTGGGCGATCCTTCCTACTCCGGCGAAGTGCGCAAGCAGATCACCGAGTACAACGGCGGCAACGAAGCCCTCGAAGGCGACGAAGTCACCATCAAGCTGTATGACTTCCTCGGCTACGGCTACGTCGGCATCAGCGCCGATAACGTCAAGGTCGGCGACGATCCCGCTTCTGAACAGTCCAAGGA
>JAEYFO010000046.1 GCA_023402915.1 Bacillota bacterium
GTTCATGATGGCCTGGTTCTTGGCCGCGCGGCCGACGATCAGCTCGCCGGTCTTGCTGAAGGCAACCACGGAAGGCGTGGTGCGCGCGCCCTCGGGGTTCGTTATGACAACAGGTTCGCCGCCTTCGAGAACGGCAACGCAGGAGTTGGTGGTGCCAAGGTCAATACCGATGATTTTTCCCATAATAAATACCTCCGTCTATCGAAAGAAATTCGTTGAACTTTTCTGTTTTATGAAAACGTGCGGCGCAAGACCGGCGCGTTTTTTATTTTTTTACTGTGCCACCTTGACCATGGTGTGGCGAATGACTTTGTCCTTGTGGCGGTAGCCCTTTTGAAGCTCCTCAAGAACCGTGCCGGACTCCGCGCCTTCCACCGGCTCGGAAAGCACGGCGTTATGGAGCGTGGGATCAAAGGGCTGATCCTTGGCGGCGATGGTCTCCACGCCGAGACGGGTCAGACTGTCTGCAAACTGGCGGCAGACCATGCGCACGCCCTCCACGATGCCTCCGGTCTCTCCGGCGCTTTCCGCCGCGCCCAGCGCCCGCTCGAGATTGTCGAGGGTGGGAAGCAGGGTCTTGACCGCTTCGCGGACGCCGTCGTCGTAGCTTTCGGCGCGCGCCGCGTTGTTGCGGCGGCGGAAGTTGTCGAAATCCGCCTGCACCCGCTGGGCGAGGGCGATGTATTCGTCTTTTTCCTTCTGGAGCGCGTCGATGCGCGCTTTGAGCTCTTCAAACTGCTCTGCGGTGAGCTGATAAGCGGCCTGTTCCGAAGGTTCCTGCGCCGCTTCGTTTGCCTGCTGCGCCGCCTCCTCCGTCACGGGTTTCTGCTGCTTGCTCTGCTCTTTTTTCGCCATAGTTCTGTTCCGCCTTTACTGGTTATTGTTGGGATCGTGGTGGCTGCCGTCGTCGGGGCCGAGCATGTTGGTGAGCACCTCGCTCAGGCTCTGCCCCATGCAGCCGAGGATGGAAACGACACGGCCGTAATCCATGCGGGTCGGCCCGATCACGCCGAAGGAGCCGACGGGCTTTCCGGCGATCTTATACGTTGCCGTCACGATGCTCGAGGACTGCATCTGTTCCACTTCGTTTTCCGAGCCGATGGTGATGGTGAATTCCATCTGCGTGGCGCGGGAAAGGATCTTGTAGAGCGTTTCTTTTGTTTCGAGCACGGAGAGCATATCGCTGGCCTTGCCGATGTCGTTGTATTCTGGATGCTTCAAAAGGTTCGTCGCCCCGCCCAGGATCACGCCGCGGCTCGCTTCGCGCGAAAGGTCGCGCACGATGGCATCGGCCACGCCGGTGAGAAATTCCCGGTGATCGGAAAGCTCGTTTCCCACCTCGCCAAGGAGGGTCTGCACCGCCGCCTGAAGGGGTTTGTTCCCGAGACGGTTCGTGAGCATATTGGAAAAGCGCTCCAGGTCGGAAGCGTCGCATTCGGGCGGTACGCTGATGAACGCGTCGCGCACGAGGCCCGCGTCCGTCACGATGACCGCCAGGGCTCTCCCCTGCGTCACCGGAACGAGCTGGATGTGCTTGACGGTGATCTCCTGCATTTCCGGCGCCATGATCATCGCCGTATAGTCGGTGATGTCGGAAAGGAGCTTCGCCGTGTGCGCCACCACCTCTTCCGTCTCGTCCAAGCGGCGGGAGAAATGGCTGCGGATGCGCTTGACCTCTTCCTCCGAGAGGTTGCTGCCCTTCATCATGCTGTCCACATAGAAGCGGTACGCCTTTTGAGAAGGGATGCGGCCCGCAGACGTGTGGGGCTGCTCGAGAAAGCCCATTTCCTCCAGATCGGACATCTCGTTGCGGATCGTTGCAGAGGAAAGTCCCAGCTCACTTCGCTTGGAGATGGTGCGCGATCCAACGGGAGTTGCCGTGAGGATATAATCGTCGATGATGGTGCGCAGGATGCGAAGTTTCCGTTCGTCAAGACCCATCTCCTCACCTCATTTCCCATTTTAGAAAATCGTTTCTGTGGTTCCGGGCAGATCGCTCCGCGCCGGCCGTTGTTAGCACTCACTCTCGTAGAGTGCTAATCACTATATGTAAAATAGCACTTCCCTATTCTATTGTCAAGGGGTTTCCCCCGGAGAAATTGCCTGTTTGTTCATATCCCGCCAAATGGCATCTAAACGACGCAAAAAAGAGGCTCATCGCCCCTTTTTGCTGTTTCAACGCGCTTCGCATTCTTCCAAAATGTCGCTGAGCAGGTCGTTTTGCACCTCCAGCCCCCGCGCCGAGCAGAAAAGCCGCCCGTCTTTTTCAAGAAGCAGGCCGCGCTCCTTTCCGGCGGCAATGGAGCGGGGAAAAAACGCTTCCGGCGCTTTTCCAAACCGGCGGGAAAAGGCCGCTTCATCGATCCCGTCCGTCATGCGAAGTCCCATCATCAGCGCCAGAAACGCCGCGTCCGCCCCCTGTTGCACCTCGGCCTCGGGCGCATACGTCCCGGCCTGAAGGGCTGCGCGGTAGTCCGAAAGCTCCCGCAGGCCCGTGCGCAAAACGCACTTGTCCCCTTCCCACAGCGCGGAAGCCGCCCCCAGTCCGGCGGAGAGATAATCGCCGCACTGCCAGTAAGTTGCGTTGTGCCGGCAGCGAAAGCCCGGCTTTGCGTAGTTAGAGATCTCGTAGCGCTCATAGCCCGCCGCCTGCAACAGCGCCCGCCCCTGCTGCTCCATGGCGTATTCCGCCTCTTCCTCCGGCAAAAGCAGCGTGCCCGCGTCGCTTCGGCGGCCAAACTCCGTGCCCTCTTCGACGATCAGGGAATACATGCTGACGTGCTCCGGCGAGAGGGCAAGGGCTTTTTTTACGGTGTCCAGGTGCTGCGAAACGGTCTGGCCCGGCAGGCCGTACATCAGATCGAGATTGATGTTTTCAAATCCCGCTTCCCGCGCCGCAAAGAACGTCTCCTCCGCCTGCACCGCGCGGTGGATGCGGCCAAGGGCCTTGAGCAGCCCGTCGTCAAAGGACTGCACGCCGAGGCTCAGCCGGTTCACGCCCGCCGCTTTCGCTTCGCGCAGCGTTGCCGGAGAAAGCGCGCCGGGGTTTCCCTCCATGCTGACCTCTGCGTCCGACGCGAGGACCCAGCGCATCCGGATGGCGTCAAGCAGCCGGGTGATCTCCCCTTCCGGCAGGATCGAGGGCGTGCCGCCGCCGAAAAATACTGTCGAAAGCGCTTCGCCTTGCAGCGGGAGGGTCGAAAGCTCCCGGCAGAGCAGCGAACAGTATTCCCGCATGGTCTGCTCGCTCTGTCCGCCGAAGGAAAGAAAATCGCAATAGGCGCACTTTCGGACGCAAAACGGAATATGGACGTACAGTCCCAGCATGATCGTTCTCCTTTGCAGCAATTCGCGCACAGCGGACGGCGTTTCCATCCTTCTGCGATTGAAATAATTTTGAAACGCAGGATTTACAAGCGGTGCGGACAAGATATATGCCCTTTTGAAAAAAGCAGGATTTGCAGGCAGATGTTAAAAATGCTTTCGCTGCCTTTGGGTTTTTTCGAAAAGACGCCGCTGCGTGCGCCTGCTCATTTTTCAAAAAACAGGCGAAATCCATCCTTCCCGTTTTCTCTTTTTGAAAACGATCCGCCCGCTCCACTTCCCGGAAGTCTCCGCGAAAACGCGCCCGCCCCGGTTTCAGGCCCGGACAGGCGCGTGCTGTGTCGCTCTTTGATTTTTTGTTGCTTTTCCTTCTTTAATTAATGCGCAGGACGCTCATGAACGCCTCGGACGGGACGGCCACCGAGCCCACCTGCCTCATGCGCTTTTTGCCCTCTTTCTGCTTTTCGAGCAGCTTTTTCTTTCGGGTGATATCGCCGCCGTAGCACTTGGCCAGCACGTCTTTTCGGACGGCCTTGACCGTTTCGCGGGCGATGACCTTGCCGCCGATGGCCGCCTGAATGGGAATTTCAAACTGCTGGCGCGGAATGACTTCCTTGAGCTTTTCCGCCACGGCGCGGCCCTTGTTGTAGGCGCGGTCCTTGTGGACGATGGTGGAAAGCGCGTCGCAAATGTCGCCGTTGAGCAGGAAATCCAGCTTGACCATCTCGGAGCGCTCATAGCCCGCCAGCTCGTAGTCGAAGGAGGCGTAGCCCCGGGTGCGGGACTTGAGCTGATCGAAAAAGTCGAAAATGATCTCGTTGAGCGGCATGATATAGTGGATGTTGACACGGCTGGAATCGACGTATTCCATGTCCTTGAACTCGCCGCGCTTCTCCTGGCACAGCTCCATGATGGGGCCGGTGTAATCCTTGGGCGTCATGATGTTGGCCTTGACGACCGGCTCCTCGATGTATTCGATGGTGGACGGATCGGGCAGGTTCGAGGGGTTGTCCAGGAGGATCATGCCGCCGTCCATGGTGTGGACGTGGTAGCTGACGCTGGGGGAGGTGGTCACAAGATCGAGGTCAAACTCCCGTTCCAGCCGCTCCTGAATGACTTCCATGTGAAGAAGGCCCAAAAATCCGCAGCGGAAGCCAAAGCCCAGCGCACGGGAGGTCTCGGGCTCAAATTCCAGCGCCGCGTCGTTGAGCTTGAGCTTTTCGAGCGCGTCGCGCAGCGCCTCATAGTCTGCGCCGTCCGCCGGATAGATGCCGCAGTACACCATGGGCAAAATGGCCTTGTAGCCGGGCAGCGGCTCACCGGCGGGACGCTCGGCGCTCGTGATGGTGTCGCCCGCAACAGTGTCGCCCACGGACTTGATGGATGCGGCGATATAGCCCACGTCGCCTGCCCGGAGCACGTCCGCCGGCCGCAGCGACGGCGCGAAAATGCCCACCTCCGTTACGTCAAACTCCTTGCCGCCCGCCATGAAGCGGATGCGTTCGCCCGCGCGGACAGAGCCTTCCACAATGCGGACATAGGACAGCGCGCCCTTGTAGTTATCATAATAGGAATCGAAGATCAGCGCGCGCAGGGGGGCTTCCTCGTCGCCCTCCGGCGCGGGGATGTACTCGATGATGCCCTTCAAAACCTGGTCGATGTTGATGCCGTTTTTTGCGGAAATGAGCGGCGCTTCGGAAGCGTCCAGACCGATGACGTCCTCGATCTCCTGCCGGACGAATTCCGGCTGGGCGCTGGGCAGGTCGAT
>JAEYFO010000270.1 GCA_023402915.1 Bacillota bacterium
GGCATGGGAGGCGCGGCGATGGTAGGAAATTCGGCGGCCGAACTCCTTTTGTCCCCCAAAACCAAGCGATTGCGCAGAAAGGGATGGGCGCGTTCCCAAGGCGCTGCGATTCAAATTTTGCGGAAGATGTTTTCGGAAGGCTGGTAGAAACGGACGGCCTATCGGACGAGCCGTTTGGACTGGGCGTTTGCAGAAGGCTTTGAAAAAGAAACGCCGGGGCGTTTGCCCTTGCATTTGCCGCGGCTGTGGATTCAGGGGGCCGTGTTAAGCGGCTGCCGGTGCTTTTTGAAAAGGGAGAATTTTTGAAAAAGAAGGACGGCCGTTTTTATTGAATTTCTGAGGAAGAGCAACCCCTGAAAAGCACGGCGATTTCCCCAAATCAGGGGCGGAGGGTTGGGAGCGGGCTGAATTTTCCACACAAAAAAAGAGCTCTGCCGAAGCAAAGCTCTTTCGGTTGGTTGAGTTGGATGATTTTGGAATCCGATCAGCCCTTGTAAGCGGGGATCATGCCGATCTCGCGGAACTTGTCGAAGTGATCGAGGATCTCGGGGGCGGAACGGGTGCCGATCAGCTCGGCGCCGCCGTAGAGCAGGAAGGCGAAGGCGTTCTGGGGACGGGGGAACTTCACGCCGGAAACCTTGACCTTGCACTTGGAGCCCTTGACAGCTTCGCTCATCAGCAGGCACTCGTCCAGGGTGGTGCCGATGTACTGGCCGGAAGAGGACTTGACCCAGTCGATGCCGGCTTCGGCAACGAGCTTGGAAGCGGTGGTGATCTCGTCGGGGGTCAGGTAGCAGGTCTCGATGATCATCTTGGTCATGACGCCCTGAGCGGCCTTGACGTAATCCTTGAAGTCCTGCAGGACCTTGTCGTACTTCTTGTCCTTGAGATCGCCCACGTTCATGCAGCAGTCCAGAACGGTGGCGCCCAGGCGCACGGCGTTTTCGGTCTCAAAGCACTTGGTCTCGTTGGTCTGCTGGCCAAAGGGGAAACCGATGGCAGCGCCGATGAGCAGGTCGGTGCCTTCGAGCTCTTCCTTGACAACGGTCGTCCAGTAGTCGGAGGAATAGCAGAACGCTTTGCAGTTGTACTCGATGGCCTTCTTGCAGTGCATACGAATTTCGGCTTCGGTGGTTTCCTTGGGCAGGATCGCGTAGTCGAAGCACTTGCCGGCAGCATGCTTGTCTTTGATCTTCGTGAAATCAATCATCAGTGGTTTGCCTCCTTGGCTTTTTTGAATCGCAGACCGGTCAAACCCGGAGCTGTGAAATTAAAATCTTATTCGTGAGCCGTCCAGCCGCCGTCAACATAGATGGTATGGCCGTTGATGCCGGTGGAAGTGGCGAGGAACAGCGCCGTGTGGGCCAGCTCGGGCATGGTCAGCAGACGGCCGAGCGGAATGCGCTCGCACATGTGCGCCATCCATTCGGGGTTCTCAAGGTTGTGCTGGGTCATGGGGGTGAGGGTATAGGCGGGAGCGATGCCGTTGGAGTAGATGCCCTTGGGCCGCCGGAAACGGCAAAGCTGCGGGTGATGGCTTCCACGCCGGCCTTGGTCACGTCGTAGATGGTGTGGTGGCCGTCGGAAATGCGGGCGCGGTGGGAAGAGAAGTTGATGATGTGACCGGAACCCTGCTCAAGCATGATCTTGTAGGCTTCCTTGGCCATGAAGAACGTCGCCTTGAGGTTGACGTCGTTGAGCAGATCCCACTCTTCTTCGGAAACGCTCTCGTTGGGCGTGCGGTTGGCAAGGCCCGCCACGTTGACCATCACGTCCACGCGGCCGAAATCCGCCTTGACGGCGGCCATGGTGGCTTCGATCTCGCTCACGGAGCGCAGGTTGCAGATATACGCTTTTCCGCCGGTCTCGGCGGCGGCCGCTTCGGCCTTTTCTTTCTGAACGTCAACGATGCAGACCTTCGCGCCTTCCTGGGCGAAAGTCACAGCGATCTGATGGCCGATGCCGCTGGCGGCGCCGGTGATGACACAAACTTGATCTTTGAGCTGCATAACGGATTACCTCCAATATCTCACAAACCGGGTGTTAGTGCAAGAGGAACACCCGATTCTTTTCAAAAATAACAAAAGTTCCTTTCCGCCGGCCATATCTTTGACCGAAAAGGCGGCCTGTCCGGCTCGTTTTGAGAACCGGCAGGCCGTTTTCAGTCAGACAGGGGGAGCTTTCGGAGAATTCCGGCTTAGTTTTCCTTGTTCAGGGCGAAGTAGCCGCCGTTGGCCAGGGATTCGTAAGCGGTCACGAAGCGCTTGTAGCCTTCGTCGTACGCGGCGTAGTTGTCCGGGTTGGGCTGATAGACTTCCTTGATGTGGACGGCCTTTTCCGCGGCGTCCACATAGTCCTTGTACACGCCCGCGCCGACGCCTGCGTATATCGCAGCGCCCAGGCAGCCGGTTTCGGAGGTCTGGAGCACGGAGACGGGCTGCTTGTAGATATCAGCCTGCATCTGGCACCACATGGGAGCCTTCGTGCCGCCGCCGACGATGCGCAGATCGTTCAGCTCGATGCCGATGCGGCGGATGGAGTCGATGTTGTCGCGCATTTCGTAGGTGATGCCTTCCATGACCGCGCGCGCCATTTCCGCACGGGTGGTGCCCAGGCTGGCGTTGAGGAAGCAGCCGCGGGCGTAGTTGTCGGCGCGGGGGCCGCTGCCGGCGCCCTGCAGGTAGGGCAGGAACGTGATGCCGTTGGCGCCGGGGGCGACAGTGGCGATCTGGCGGTTGATGAGCTCATAGGGATCTTCGCCGATGACCTTGCCCGCAGCCACTTCCAGCTGGCAGAACACGTCGCGGTACCAGCGGTAGCTGGAGGCGGAAGCGATGGAGGCCGCCTCGAACGTGTAGTTTTCCGGGCCGGAGTTGTGCTTGAAGATCAGCGTGCGATGGGGGTCGCGCAGGGATTCGTCCATGGCCACGTAGGTGGAGCCGTAGGTGCCGATGACCGCCACGGCGGAGCCGCCCTTGACCAGGCCGCCGCCCATGGTGGAGCAGTTCTGATCCATCGCGCCGACGCACAGCTTCGTGCCGACGGCCAGACCGGTCGCTTCGGCGACCGCCTCGTTGATCGTGCCGACGCAGGTGCCCGCCTTGACGATGCGGGGGAACTTCTTGATGTCAAGGCCCAGCGCCTCAACGATGATCTTTTCGCTCCAGCAGTTGTTGTCGATGTCGAACACGCCGGTGCGGCTGGCGGTGGCGGTGTCGGCCACGAACCAGTCGTCCGCGCCGAACTGCTTGAGGAAGTAGTCCTGATGAGAAGAGAAGTACTCGGTCTTGGCGAACAGCTCCGGCTCGTTGTCCTTGAACCAGAGGTACTTCGTCAGCGCGGGCACGGTGGCCGGGCCGTAGCCGGCGATCTGGTAAAGCTCGGCGGGATCGATGTATTCGCCCGCGTTGATGCGGTCAACGTACGCCGCGCCGCGGGTGTCCTGCCAGCCCATGAACGGGCGGATCAGCTGGCCGTCCTTGTCGAGCGGGCCCCAGACGGAACCCTGGGTGGACAGCGCCAGCGCTTCGACTTCCTTGGGGTCGATGCCGGACTTCATGATGGCGGCCTTCACGGAGCCGAACAGGCCGTCCGTGATCTCGTAGCCGGTCTGCTCCACCCAGCCGGGGTTGGGATAGTAGCAGGGATACTCGCGGTAGTCGCTGCCGACGAGCGTGCCGTCAAATTCAAAGATACAGGTCTTGCAGCCGGTGGTGCCTTCATCAATGCCGATCAAGTACTTTCCCATTTGTCATACCTCTCAAATTGTAGATTGGGGATGCGGATCGTTTCTCCTTTCCGGCGCGGAGGAAAAAGCGGGGAGCCTCTCCGCAAGCGGAAAAAATGAGTTCAAAGAGTGGGGAGCCTCGTTCCTTGCAAGACGCCGCTGTACAAGGGGGAGAGTGCAGCAGCGCAGCAAAGGGAGGGATTGTGATAAAATTTTCGATCGATGAGAAAACGACGAAAAAATAACAGAGAAAAATGTGAATTCCGATGAGTTTTTGCCTCTTTTTGAGGTACAACTTGATTATACAAGTGGGTCTAAGAAAAAGCAAGAGGAAAGTTGAAAAATTTTCGAAAAAATGATTGCTTTGAAAATAACAGGTCGATTCTGTGCAAAAATC
>JAEYFO010000341.1 GCA_023402915.1 Bacillota bacterium
CTTCTTAGAAAAACACATGCAGCGCGTACTGATCCAGCAGCACCAGCGCGCCCAGCGCGAGCGTATAGATCGCGAACGGCCGTAGCTTGCCCTTTTTGATGAGGGAGAGCATCCAGCGGATGGCGAAAAAGCCGGAGGCGAACGCCACGATCATGCCGACAAGCAGCGGCGCGGCGGACACGCCGGAAAGCCCCTCTTTGGCTGCGTCGGCCGCCTGCAATACCGCGGCGCCCAAGATGGCGGGGATGCTCATCAGAAACGAGAACTCCGCCGCAAAGTCCCGGTCCAGCCCGCAGAACAGGCCGCCCGCGATGGTGGAGCCGGAGCGGGACACGCCGGGCAGCACCGCAAGGCCCTGCGCCGCGCCGATGAGCACCGCTTCCTTCGGCCCCATGGAGGAGATCGTCCGGTCGCCCTTGGGGACGCGCCCCGTCAAAAACAGGATCAGGCTCGTCAGAAGGAAGCCCCAGCCCAGCAGGCCGCCGCCGTAGGCGTCCGTGAAAAAGTCCTTCAAAAGCAGCGTGATGAGCACCGTCGGCACCGTCGCCAGCACCACGTAGCGGGGGAGCTTCCCGAGCGGGTGGCGGAGAATGTCGAGGATCGTGTGGCGAAACGCCCAAAGCACCGCGAAGAGCGTCGCCACATGCAGCATGGTGTCGAAAAAGAGCGTGCCCTCGCTCAGGCCGAAAATTTTCTGAAACAGCACCAGATGCCCCGAGCTGGACACCGGCAAAAATTCGCAAAGACCCTGCACCAGGCCGAGCAGGGCGGCTTGCAGCACGTTCATGGTTTGTCCTCCCGCCCCGAGGATTGCCAAAACAGGCCGGGGCGCTTTTCGTATTATATTACACCGGCGGCAATTTTACCATGGGAAGGCTGAGGGATTTGCGGGGCAGGGCGTTCAATTTGGGGAAAGGATCACGACCATTATTATGGGTTGTTGTGTTTGTTTGTTTCTGGATTGTCTGGGAAATCATCGCTAAAAGTAGGTTCGGGGAGTCCTATACCTTCCAAATAAGCGTAATAGGAAAATGGATCATATTCTCCTATGAAAGATTTACAATATGCAAGTTGGTCGTTAAGATTATTGCCTAGAGAATCATTCGCAAAATGTTTTTCGATCACCTCGAGAATTGCGACATCTATTTCTTGACGAAATAGAATACGTTCTTCTGGTGGGAGCGTATTGAATTGCTCTATAGAAATATTATTCATGAAAAGTATATTTTTGAAGTAAGAAATATATCCTAAATTGCTTTGTTCTTTTAAAAAATAAGGATATCTTTCCGGTTTAATAAACGATTTGAAAAGAGCTCTAAAGTACGAATCTTCATAACGATCAGCAGCAGCATCGTAGACGCCTGATAAATAGTCAGGATGGATATTTAGATATTTTGCAATTCTGTCTAATAAGTCAGGTGACATTCCGCCATTGTCGAGACAGCGGCGGATGGTTTTTTCGGTTCTTTCAATTTGGTCGTACGCTTCTCCTAACTTTCTAATACTACAGTTATGTAGCCTAAGAACTTCTAAAAAGCGTTTTTTATTTATAGGAACTTTTTGCGAAGGTTTGTTGGCCATTATAATCCTCCTTGAAACGGTCATTATTGCGAAAAATGCCGCACCCAGAGCCGTTGACAGTATAGACTCAATCAGATATGATGATTATATCAAACGCGGACATAAATGTCCATGATGAGGGGGATATCTATATGGAAATAGAAAAGCGCGATTTTATCGAGTGGGTAAAGGTTCATCGGAAAGAGCTGTTCTTTGCAGGGATTTGTGTGATAACTATTATAGGGGCGATACTTGGCTTTAAGAATCGAAAAGAGCTTTTTGCGTTGTGGACAACGCTGGAGGGAAAAATTAAGAGCATCGATCGAGGTCACGTTCTGCCCAAAGCGGTTAAGGAAACAGATAGGATTTTGATAGTTGAGCCGAAAAAGATTGTTCAGACACTAGAGAAGCGCAAAGTGACTGAAATTCCGCAGGAGGTTAGTTCTCATATAAGGAATCTCCCTGAAGGATGGAAAGCTTCGGCAGAAAAAGTTGCTACGGCAGATGAAAATGGGTATTCGCTCCAGCTTGGCCAAACCTGGGTTGGCAGCTATACTAAAAACAAAATGGCATCGTAATTCTTGAGGAGGTGAAAAGAGATGCAGATGTGTCCTGATTGCAACCGTGTGTATGACGAATCTGAATACACCAGATGTCCCTATTGTTACTCGGGGTACAATCGCAGAAGAGGACGTATGGCGATTGTCTGTAACAGGGGAAAAGAAAGTACCAAACGATTTGTCGGACTTAAAGAGGGAAAACACAATTATAAAGATTGACCAACAGAACAGCCTCACTGATGGAATTAAATCCAGAAGTGAGGCTGTTTATATATAGGTTTTGCGCCTCAAAACAGGGGAAAGTATGAAGTTTTTGAAAACCTGAAAAAATTCTGGAACTTTTTGCGTTTCTCAATCGTTTATCAGGCAGAAAGGAAAGAAAAACCGGCCGTTCCCGTCCTTTGAAGGCGGTGCGGACGGACAGAATTTCCGTTCAAGATTTGGTCATACTTCCGTTACGGTTTGTTTGGTTGAAACAAAGGCCCTCTGCGGCTTATGATAATATTGAAGAAGCCGGAAAGAAAAGTGAAACGCCAACGTCTTTTTTGAAAAAACGGATCAGGAGGTAAGAAGAATGAAAAAAGTATTGAGTCTGTTTCTTGCCGCACTGCTCGCAGCGGGATGCATTTCCGCCACGGCGGCGACATTTGACGGCACGGGCGACCTGTCCGCTGTCATCGCGCAGGCGCAGGCAAAGACCGAAGCCCAGCCCGATGCGGACGACGTCGTTGAACTGACGCGCGACAGTTATCTGTATTCCGACGCGACGGTCAAGGAAAACACCACCCTCAGGGGCGATTCCCCCAGCCGCGTGCTGACGGTGGACAACGCCACGCTCACCATCGAGAACAACGCAAAGGTGGAAAACCTTTCCATCCGGCTCCAGAACAACGCCGTGTTGCGGCTCTATGGCCGCGCCGACCTTTCCGGCCTGAAGGGCCTGACCGTGGCCACCGGCGCGAAAGTCCAGTATCTGGGCGTGAACGGCAAGGGCGCCAGCAGCTTTGCCGGCACGCCGAAGGTGGACGGCGCGACCGTCACGGCCGTCACGAACCAGAACGGCAACGCCACCGGCGAATACACCGCCACCGTCAAGAAGGGTCAGAAGATCAAAGTGACCCTCACCGGCAACGCCCATCTTCCCGAGGGCGCGATCCTGCTCCTTGGCAACAACGAGCCCAAGAGCACCGGCGGCGACGCGGGTGCGCGCACCTTCACCTATGAAGTGACGCCTTCCGGCAAGACCAGCTACGCCATCCGCACCCGGGTGGGCAACGTCGAAGCGGACACGGTCAACACCCTGACGCTTTACGCCTTTGATACGGCGGAAGCCAAGGTCGAGCGCAGCAACGTGAGCGCTTCCATGGTCATCGGCCAGATCAGCGGCCTGTTCAACATCACCCTGCCCGAGGGCTTCACGGTCAGCGCCTCTGTCGAAAAGAAGTACAGCGACGCGCTCTCCATCGATGCGGCGGGCAAGGTCACGGCGCTCAAGCCCCTTGACAACGCCGAGGTGGATTTCGACTTTGTCTTTACCTATCCCGACGGCACGAAGAGCGACACCATCACCCGCACCATCCGCGGCCTGACGGTCAGCTCCCCGGTCAGCGGCAAGGACAGCGCTTCGGTGTATGTCAACCAGCTCACGAAGATCTTTGACATCACCATGCCCACCGGCTACGCCATCACGTCCGTCAAGACCGACTGCGCCGACGTGATCGTGTCCGAAGCGGCGCCCGGCTCCATCACCGCCCTCAAGACCATGACCCGCAAGAACGTCAAGTTCACCTTCACGTTCCAGAACGAAGCGGCCCGCAACAACCAGGAAGGCGGCAACACCTTCACCGTTGAAAAGACCGTTGCCATCACCGCGACGGTGTACCATCACACCTATCCCGTGACCGTCACCGCGCCCAAGACCTACCTGAGCGTGGGCGAGATCGTGCAGCTGTCCGTCCCGTATGAATCCATCGGCACGGCCACCAGCTCCAACCCCTCCGTGGCTTCTGTGGACGGCTCCGGCCGCGTCACCGGCCGCGGCCCCGGCCAGGCGATCATCTACGTCTACACCCCCGGCGGCGGCTACGGCTCCATTCAGGTCACTGTGACCGGTTCGAGCACCTACGTCACCGCGCCCAAGACCACCATCACCGTCGATGAGACCATGCAGCTGACCGTGCCCGGCGACCAGATCGTCGCCGCCAGCAGCGCCAACAGCCGCATCATCGCCGTCGATAACAGCGGCCGCGTGCAGGGCATCGCCCCCGGAACGACCACGGTCTATGTCTCCACTGCCATGGGCCGCGGCGCTTCCATCCAGCTGACCGTTACCAGCAAGCCCATCTCCATCAGCGGTCCTTCCACCATGACGGTGGGCCAGTCCTCCAACATCACCGTGCTGGGCGACTCCATCCTCTCGGCGAGCAGCTCCAACACCTCCGTCGTGATGATCTACGGCAACAGCATGCTCTACGCCCGCAGCGCAGGCACGGCGGTCATCACCGTCACCACCTCCACGGGCCGCACCGGCACGCTGACCGTCACGGTTCAGAAGGCCTATACGCCTGATCCCACCCCGTCGCCCGTTCCCTCCGGCACCAAGACCATCAAGGTGGGCGGCTCCACGACGCTGAAGGTCTCCGGCGACACGGTCATCTCCGCCTATTCGAGCAACACCGCCGTCGCCACTGTGACCAGCTCCGGCCGCGTCACCGGCGTGAGCGCGGGCACCGCCATCGTGACGGTCTATACCGCCACGGGCCGCACCGGCTCCATCACCATCAACGTCACCGGCTCGACTGCGCCCAGCACCAGCAGCAAGACCCTGAAGGTCGATCAGACCACGACCCTCAGGATCAAGGGCAAGACCATCATCGGCGCCTCCCTTGAAAAGGACAACGGCACGATCTCCGTCACCCGCAAGGGCAAAGTGACGGCGCTCAACGAGGGCACGGACACCGTCCTGCTCGTCACCAGCGACAACAGGGTCGTCCGCGTCAAGGTGACCGTCCGCAGCCGCGACGGCGAGATCGACTGCCGCCGCAACGTCCGCGTGGTGCTTCGCAAGACCGCCAGCTCCAAGGGCAAGGCCGTCGCCAAGCTCTCCGACGGCACGGAGCTGACCATCCTGGGCCGCTCCGGCAGCTACTACCGCGTCGAAGCCTACGTCGGCAGCCGCACCTATACCGGCTACGTCCTGCGCAGCTACGTCGACAAGTGGTAAGGAAACAGCGGGCGCGCCTGAGAAAGCCGCGCAGAAGGGAAAACGAAAAACCCCTGCGGCCAAAGGAAGGCGCATCCAGAAAAGCAAGACCCCCGTCCATTGGGCGGGGGTTTTTGCGTGGGAAATACATTGAAGCCGGCGCGGGAAGGGTCGAATTTTTTGGATTTTATTGAAAAAGGCCGAGGCCGTCGGGAAAGCGGGTTTTTTCAAAAAAGTTTTTCGAAAACGGGAGGGGAGCTGATTGGTAATCGGTTAAAAGAAAAAATTTTCCGCTCCGCAGGCGCTGCGTTTTTGAAAAGAATCAAACATTCAAGCAACAAAAAACGCCCCGCAGGGGACGCTTTTTCGAAAAAACAGGAGCTGCCTGCCCGTACAGAAAGAACGGGAAACGGCGCTGAAACGGGCAGAATTTTCAAAAGGGAAAAGCCAAAAGACGAATGGGAGAACTGTGCAAACGGACGGAAAACAGCGGCGAGCCTTCCCTCACTCCCCCACCCTGATCTCCCCGCTCTCGAGCAGCGCTTTGAGCGCCTCCACGGCGGCCTGATCGAACTGCTCCGGCGCGCCGGAGAGCACGGCGAGCGCCTGTTCGACGGCCCTGGCCCGGCTGTAGGGGCGGGTGCTGGTCATGGCGTCGAACACGTCGGCCACGGCGATGATGCGCGCTTCGGGCGGGATGGCGTCGTCCTTGAGGCCGTGGGGATAGCCCGTGCCGTCCAGCCGCTCGTGGTGGCTTTCGGCGATGGCGGCGATCTCCGGGCCGAACTTCGGCTCGAGCAGGCGGCGGCTGTCGATGGGGTGGCGGCGCATGAGCGCAAATTCTTCGTCCGTGAGCGCGCCGGGTTTGTTGAGCACTTCGTTGGGCACGAAAAATTTGCCCACGTCGTGAAACAGCGCCGCAACGGTCAGCCGCTCGATGGACTGCGCGGAGGTGTGCAGCTTTTTGGAAATGGCGAGGGAATACTCCATCACCCGCTTGCCGTGGCCGTAGGTGTATTTGTCCTTTTGATCGACCTGTTCGAGCAGATCGTTCAGGTCGCTTTGAAAGCTGTAAAGCTGGTCGAACACCGGCTGCGTGGCAAAGTAGAGCATCTTGAGCAGGCCGTCGTTTTTCAGGCGCACCTCCTGCCCGAGACCGTGGACGTGCATCGTGTCCCCGGCCCGGAGAAGGACGGGGCCTTCGGGCAGCTCAACCACCACTTCGCCTTCGACGACATAGAAAAATTCCGTCAGGTCCGGGTCGTCGCCCGGCGAGATCCACATCACGGAGCCGGGCTGGACGGTTTGAAGCATCAGCTCCGCGTCGCCGCTGCGCAGCAGCAGTTCGAGCACGGAATCCTTTGTCCGCAGACTGGTCAGGCGCGTGGCTGCCGGCTGGATGAAAAACCCCTTCATCAGTCAACGATCCTTTCAAGCGAAAGCGGCGCAGCGCCGCCGGGTTCGTAAAAAAGCGAAAGATACAGGAAAAAATACAAAAAATGTCTTTGTTTTATAGTAGCCTGTCCGCGCGGGTTTGTCAAACGGGATACGGGAGGTTCGAGTCTCAAATCTAAAAAAATATGAAGGGGAATCGAGATTTGTTTGACCGGTTTGGAGGAGAATGCTATAATGAAAGAAAATAACGTTCGGAAGAGAAAAACAGTCTTTGAGGAGGAATGAGCATGAAACGGAACATCGCCTTGCTGCTGGTCTGCTCCCTGCTGGCGACCGTGCTTTTTGGCGCGACGGCGCTGGCGGCGGAAGGCCCGGCGGCAGTGAAGGCAGGCAATTCCAATTATGAAAAGGGCGTCGCCATTGTGGATGAGGCCAACGCGCAGATCGCGCAGGTGGTGCGTGAAGCGCAAAACAGCAGGTTCCCGTTCACCGGGCTGTTGATCGCGTCCGTCGTCGTGCGCACGGAGCTGATCGCAAAGACCGCCATGGTGCGCGCCAGAATGTGCGGCGTGAAGGTGATCTGCGTGTATGAAACGGTCGTCATTCGCGGCCGGGAAGTGCGGATCGATCCGCTCAAAGTGGTCACGGTGTAACCGTGTGTTTGTCCAGCGAAAGCAGCTGCCGGCAGTTCCGGCGGCTGTTTTTTTTGATGCGGGGAGCGGTCCGAAAAAGCGGGCAGGGCGCGAAAGGGCCGCGTTTTGAAAAATTTTGAAAAAGAAGTGGAAAACAGGAGAAAGACAGTGCGGGGGATTTTGAAACGCCGGAGGGAAACGTTTGAAACGGTGCGAAGATCCTGCCCTTTCTGCCCTGCGTGGAAAAGGGGCGCTTGCGCCGGGGAGACAGACACGATACAATAAGGAAAACACAAGGGAAAGCACAAAGGAAAACACAGGCGCAAGTGCTGCCCGTGTGCTGGAAATTCCGACGCAGCAGGAGGTTTTTCGATGAAAAGAGCAATCGTGACCGTCGTTGGCGACGACCGTGTGGGCATCATTGCCGCCGTGTCCGCCCGGCTTTCGCAGTACAACATCAATATTCTCGACATCACCCAGACCATCATGAAGGAAGAGGTGTTCGTCATGCTGGCGCTGGTGGACATTGCGGGGGCGAACGTTCCCTTCCACGAGGTGCGCGAAGGGCTTTCCGAGCTGGGGCAGTCCATGGGCTTGTCCATCCGCATCCAGCGTGAGGACATTTTCAACTCCATGCATAAGGTCTGAGGAGAACGGCCATGGCAACGATGAATCCGCAGGAAATCCTTGAAACCATCCGCATGATCGACCAGGAGAATCTGGACATCCGGACGATCACCATGGGCATCTCGCTGCGCGACTGCGTGAGCGAATCCATGGGGCGGCTGTGCGAAAAAATTTATGACAAGATCTGCTTCATGGCGCGGGATCTGGTGCGAACGGGCCGCGACATCGAAGAGGAATTCGGCATTCCCATCGTCAACAAGCGCATTTCCGTCACGCCTGTTTCCATGATCGCCGAGGGGGCGGAGGCGAAGGATTACGTGCCCATTGCCCGGGCGCTGGATCGGGCGGCCAAAGAAGTGGGCGTGAACTTTATCGGCGGTTTTTCCGCGCTCGTTCACAAGGGCTGCACGAAGGGCGACCGCATTTTGATGGACTCCATCGCGGAAGCGCTGGCCACGACGGAATACGTCTGCACTTCCGTCAACGTGGGCACGACGAAAGCGGGCATCAACATGGACGCAGTGGCGCAGATGGGCCGGGTAATCTGCGACGCGGCGGCGCGCACGGCGGACAGAGACGGTCTGGCCGCGGCGAAGCTGGTGGTGTTCTGCAA
>JAEYFO010000014.1 GCA_023402915.1 Bacillota bacterium
ATTGTACGCTGTGGGTCTGGCTTCGAGCCGCGACTTCTTCTCCACGGCCTATGTCGGCGGCGGCAGCCTGCTCATCTGCGGAACGATGGGCCTGACTGCGGCGGAGGATGCGGCTGCATCCATCCAGTAAGAAAAAAGAGCAAACAAAAAGAGACTGTCCGCCGGGCAGTCTCCGGAGAGTCGAAAAAGTGGCATTTTGCCACTTTTTCGAGTTTCACGGGTTTTTCCTCTCGCATTCGCTCCCGGGCGGAAAAACCCGCAGGGAACGAAACCCGCTGGGTTTCCCCGTTCTGACGCGCAGGTCGTCAGAGCCGGATGAAATTTAAGGGGCTGCGGCCCCTTAACAACCCGGGGGTGACAACGGTTGAGCGACTGCCTGCCCAAGGAGTCTTTTTGGCAGAAAGGAAGGGAAGAGCAGAAGGAAGGGGCTTTCCCCCTGCGGGCAAACGCGCGGAAACGGGAGGACAGGCGTTTCTTCAAAAGAACCGGAAAGAGAATGGGGCGCAGAACCGGCGACGGCGCTGCGCTTTGCGGTGAGCGCGAAAGAGGAACGGAGGAGCGACGGAAAAACCACAGCATCATAAACCGGTCTCTGCGCACAGAATCGTTTTTTGGATAAATGGAATTACAAAGTCTCTGACTTGCCGGACGGAAGCTCTGTTCTTTCCGCGCTTTCCGCCGCTTCTTCCTCCGGCGCGCAGGCGGGAAGGATCATCGTGAACACGCTGCCCCGGCCCACGGTGCTTTCCACCCGGATCGCGCCGCGGTGCGCCGTAACGATCTCCTTTGCGATGGACAGCCCCAGCCCGGAGGAATGCTTGTTGCTCCGGTCGGCGCGGTAATAGCGGTCAAACACCTTCGAAAGCTCTTCGGGCCGGATGCCCTTGCCGGTGTCGGCCACGGCAAACAGACAGCGGTCGCCCTCCCGCCGGAGCGAAAGGCGCACGGAGCCGCCTGCGGGCGTATAGAACACGGCGTTTTCCGCCAGATTGACCGCAGCCTGCTGAAGGCGGAAGCTGTCGCCCCAGGTGTAGAGCGGCGCTTCAGGCACATCGCAGCAGAGCGAAACGCCTTTTTGCGCGGCGGCGGGCGCAAGGTCGCGCGCCACGGCACGCGTCAGGGACGAAAGATCCACCAGATCCTGATCGTATTGAATATCGCCGCTTTCCAGCTTGGCCGAAAGGAACAGATCCTCCGTCAGCCGCTCGAGATCGTGCAGCCGTTCTTTCATGACGGCGATGGACTGCCCGTCCTCCTCCATTGCGCCGCGAAGGGAAGCGAGCCGCCCTTTCAGAACGAAAATGGGGCTGCGCAAATCGTGAAAGACGTTGAGCATCATGGCGTGCTTTTGCTCCTGTTCCCAGCGCAGCTGGGCGGTGCGCTCTTCCACCTTCTGCTCGAGAGCCACGTTCAAGCCGCTCACCGCGGCGGCCAGCCGGTCGGCTTCAAGGAATTTTTGGGAAAACCGGTCGAAAATCTGATAGGAGCAGGCCGAAAGGAAGATGAGGTTGCTCAGCTCCTTCACCCGGAAAAACATCAAAAACGGGGAATATTCCAGGTTCATGACGCTGTTGTTGACGTATAAAAACAGCGCGATGCCTTCCATCAGGCAATAGGAAACGAAGATCATCCGGCTACCGGAAAGCCGCCGGGCGCAGGCGCGCGAAAGAACCACGACCACCGGAAAGAGCATCAGCCGCCGCATGAACTGATATATATACACCCCAAGGAGCAGGTCGATCAAAAGCGCCGCCGCCGTTACCGCAAAAAACGCCGCCGGGGAAAAGAGCTTTTTGCAGTTTTCCGGAACGGCGGTGGGGAACAGCCCCACGCAGGTATAAGCAAGGCAGACCACCGGCAGGATGTTTGTCAGGGCGCTTAGACGGCTGGCCACGCCGTAGGGGAAGCGCAAAAGTCCGTCGTCCATGGCGGTGAGCAGATACAGCAGCACGAAAAACGCCGCCACGCACACCGTGAGCAGATATCCCTCCGTGGGTTTTCTTCGAAACATCACCAGACAGGCCGCCACCAGCATCAGATACAGACCCATCAAAATTCGGTAAAAATTGTTGCTTGCCGCCCGCAGGGTCTTGGCCTGCGCCGTGGGGCCGAGGACGAGCTTGGGACTCTGGGCGGCGTAGCGGGTGAAAAGCGTTTGCAGCGAATAGCCCGAAAGCCCCGGCTCAATGGTGGCGGGCGACGTTTTGAGCAGCAGGTTCAGTTCGCCCGCCGAGTTGGGAGAAAGCTCTGCCGAATAGGTGCGCTGGGACGTGGTGGAGCCGGAAAGCTCCGCGATTTTTTCGCCGTCCTGATAGAGTTCTCCCAGCCGGAAATAGAGCGTCAGCGACAGCGGCACGTCTTTGGGCGCGCCGGAAAAATGCAGCGGATAGCCGCCCGCCGCTTCGTCGTAGGTCAGGCCGCTTATGACGTAATGCTGCCGGGAAATATTTTCGGGCAGCACGGAACCGCAGGCGATTCGGGGCGCCGCGCCGTTGAGCAGCAGGCACAAAAGAGCGACACACAGCGCGATGGACAAAAAGACGGCAAGGGTTTTGAAAAACTGCTTCATAGAAAACGATCTCATGTAAAACGATCCTGAAAACGGCTGGAGTTGGGATGGGGAAAAAGGGCCGAAAGGCGCTTTGGGAAAACGGGGAAGCGCTTGACGTTTTTGTAACCATATTATACCATCGAAAAAGAGGCGGCGTACAGCAAAGAAAACACTGCGTTTTCTGCCGCGCCGCATGTTTGGGGAGCGCGGAGAGGTTCCCATGGTTTCATAATTTTTCAAAGGGAGCCGCCCTGATAAAAGCAGAAAAATAGACTGCCGGAAGATTCAGGGTCATTCAAGGAGAGTAATTTTCTGAAATTCTATCCGGCCCGGTGGCCAGCGCGTCAGAGCGGAGAATTCGCCAGACGTTTCCTACCGTGCGGTTCTGCCGCCCCGGGAAGGAAGCGGGAGGCAGAAACCGGAAAAACCGGAAGGCGGCCGGACGCCGCTTGACGGCACTTTGAAGAGCCCGCGCGGCGCGACAGAAAGGAGCTTGCACCGTGATTCACGTGCTGCTTGTGGAGGACGACGCGGAAGTGGCCCGCATCGTCAAATATTATCTGGCGGGCAACGACCGCTATGAAGTGGTCTGGGCCAAAGACGCCGCCGAAGCGGTGCTGGCGTCGCGGGACTGGTTCGACGTGATCCTGATGGACGTGATGCTGCCCGATCAGAGCGGCATCGAGCTGTGCGCCCGCCTGCGGGAATGGCACAAGTGCCCGGTGATTTTCCTGAGCTGCCTGGACGACAGCGGGACGATCATCGACGCGCTCGAGCATGGCGGCGACGACTACATCACCAAGCCCTTTGACAACGAAGTGCTCGAAGCGCGCATTCAGGCTAATTTGCGCCGCGTGCAGATGGACCGGCAGGAGCCTGCGGCCAACGCCCTTTCCTGCCGGGGCTTTTCGCTCGACGCGGCCAGCCACACCGTCCTGCGGGACGGGAAGCGCTACCCGCTGCCGCCGACGGAATTTCGGATGCTGTCCTATCTGATGCAGCATCCCGGCCAATGCTTCCGCTCTGGCGAGCTGTATCGGCTGATCTGGGGACGCATCAGCTACGGCGACAATCGCACCGTTGTCGTCCATATGCACAACCTTCGAAAAAAGATCGAAGAGGACCCAGCCGCTCCGCGCTATTTGAAAAACCTCTGGGGCAAGGGCTATTTCTTCGATCCGGAAGGCGCGCCCGCGCAGGAGAGCGGCCCAAAGCCCGTGGAATAGGGACGCTGGGAAAGGTTTTTTATCGCCCTCAGGCTGAGCGAACGCCGCACTCTTTCCTTTTTCTTTGGGAGCACCCGGCAGAAATTGTGCGCGGCTTGTCAATACAAAAAACTTTTCAAAAGCCCCTTCGCTTAGAAGAGGCTTTTTTCATTCGCAAATTGCAAGTGCAAGATGGACACCTGCACGGTAGAAAATAGTTAATCAGAGCGTCAGTCAGGATGGAAGCCGCTGTGTTCCGTCCTGGGCGATGCTGCCGCAGCCTTCGGCTGCGTAAACAGAGTCGAGGAACTCGTCAAACAGCTCCTCCGG
>JAEYFO010000047.1 GCA_023402915.1 Bacillota bacterium
ACTGGCTGCTGCGGTTTTACGGCTTTGAAGCCAAAGAGCTGCTCACGCCCGAGCGGCCGCAGTTCAATCTGCTCATCGATCCCAAATGCCACTGGGCGCTGGCGCACATGGATCGATTCCCCGTGGAGGTGAACCGCGCGCCCTATGAAGCGCTGCTGCGGGTGCCGGGCATCGGCGTCAAAGGGGCGCAGACCATCCTGCGGGCGCGGCGGGGCGGCGCGCTGACGTTTGAGGGGCTTCAAAAAATCGGCATATCGCTCAAGCGGGCGCGGTATTTCATCACCTGCGCCGGAAAAACAGCGCCGGGCGGCATCCTGCGGCCGGAGACGATCCTGAACGAACTGATCGGCCAGCAGGGGAAGGAGCGGATGCGTCTGGCAGACGGCGGCCGGCAGCTGAGCTTTTTGGAGGAGGAACAGAAGCAGGAGGCGCTCAAATGGATCAGCGCGCAGTGATCTACCGCTACGACGGGACGTATGAAGGGTTTTTGTGCGGGGTGTTCGAGGCGTTTTCCAGGGGGGAAGAGCCGTTTTCCATGGTTCCCTATGACGCGCCGGAGGGGATGCTCTTTGAAGAGCGGTGGATCGAGACGGACCGGGAGAAGGCGCGGCGGGTGGCGCGCTCGCTGGGGCCGAAGATCTCGCCGTGGGCGGAAAGCCGGGTGCGGTTGGGCTTTTTGACCTGTCTGGAAAAGAAGGAGATCTGGCTGCTGCGCTATCTCCGGCTGGGGTTTTCCGTTGGAAAGCGGATCGAAAAAATGCTGACGGACGAAACGGTCCGGCAGGTGGAAAAAGCCGTCAAAACGCTCGAGCGGGAAGCGCACGCCATGATCGAATTTTTACGGTTTTCGGACTATGGCGGGGCGCTGGCTGCGGTGATCGAGCCGAAAAACCGGGTGCTTTCGCTCCTTGCCGGCCATTTTTGCGACCGGTTTCCCGATGAAGTGCTGCTCATCTGGGACAAAACCCACAAGGAAGCGCTGCTCTGGGGCGAGGGGAAACGGGTCATCGGGCCGATGGAGGAGTTCGTGCCCCCTGAGGCGAGCGCAGAGGAGTGCCAGTTCCGGCGGCTGTGGAAGCGGTTTTTTGACGCAGTGGCCATCGAAGAACGGACAAATCCGGCCTGTCAGCGCAATCATATGCCCCTGCGCTACCGGACGCAGATGATCGAGCAGCAAATGCCCTGTTCGTTTCCGGAGAAAGAGGCGAAGCGGCGGCAGCTCAGGGCGCGCCGGGCGCAGGAGGGCGTGGAGACAGGGGAAGGACTTTGGCTCCGGCGGGAAGAGGTGCTTCGGCGGCTGGAAGAAACGGGAAAAACGACGGTGTGAACAGCGAAAAAACAGTATGAAGAGAGGATTTTTTGAAACAGAAAGGCCGGGCGGCTCGTATTTGTATTAAAAGGGGGAAATCGTAAACGAAAAAGGTCATCCGAACGAACCGGATGACCTGAACGAAGCCCGGAGGCGGTTTTTACCCCGCACCGCCTCTTGTTGGTTGCCGAGGTCATTATACCACAGAGGAGCGGGGAAACAAGAGCGGAAAACGGCAAAGCGGCGCATCCGAAAGTGCTGCAATGCAGGCGCAGCGCGGCGGCAACGGCCGAGGCTGCGGAAAGGAAGCGCAGGACAAAAGAAAGACGGAGGGAAAAAGCATGAAAAAAATCGCTGTGCTGTGGGTCGTTTTGTCGATGATGCTGATAGCCGCGGGCTGCACGCCGGAAGAGCCGGAAGAACAGTATGAAGCAAAGCCTGTGCTCTATCTTTATCCGCAAGAGCAGACCGAGGTGCGCGTGAAGCTGGACTACGACGGGGAACTGCTTTGCACCTGGCCGAAAAGCGACGGCAGCTGGACAGTGCTGGCGCAGCCGGACGGCACGCTGACCGACGAGGCGGGCGAGACGTATTCGTATCTCTTCTGGGAGGGGAAAGACAGCATTGCCTACGATCTCAGCCGGGGATTCGTGGTCAGGGGAGAAGAGACGGGCGCGTTTTTGCGCAGGACGCTTTCGGCCATGGGGCTGACGCCGCGGGAATACAACGAGTTCATCGTCTACTGGCTGCCGCAGATGGAGGGCAATCCCTATAATCTTCTGGCCTTCCAGCAGGAAGCCTATACGGCGCACGCGGCGCTGTCCATCGAGCCGGAGCCGGACAGCGTGCTGCGGGTGTTTCTGGCGTGGAAGCCGCTCGAAGCGTTTCAGGAGATTGCGCCGCAGGACATCGTGCCCTTTGAGCGAAAAGGGTTTGTGGCTGTGGAATGGGGCGGCACGAAGGTCGAATAAGGAAGAGAAGCAGGAAAAACCGCGGAAAAGTCTGGTAGTCTGATAAAAGAGGAAAACGGAACGCTGCGGGAGGCGCAGGGAAAACAAAGAGGCCGCTGAGTGGATCGGCGGCCCGCTTTGCGTGGTGCGAGGGAAAGGAGAAAAAACAGGAAAATGCGAAGAAACGGATTGCGAAGGCAGAAGTGTTGTGGTATCATATAACTAACAGTATTAGATAAATGGAGGAAAAATGAATACGACAACGCTGGCGGAAGAACTGATCTCCCTGCGGGCGGAGCTGAACCATCAACAGGCTGGTGAAGCGCTGACGGAGCTGTCCGGCGGCGAATATTTCGCGCTGACCCTGCTGCTCCGGAGGGAAAACGCGGCGTATCCGTCGGAGCTGAGCCGGGCGATGCGGGTGAGCACGGCGCGCGTTGCGGCCATGCTGCGACATCTGGAAGGGCGCGGCTGGATCGTGCGGGAGCATGACAGAGAGGACGAACGGAGAGTGAGCGTGCGGCTCACGGACGCGGGAAGGACGCTGATCCAGGAGCGTCGAAGCGCGGCGCTGGCCTGTGTGGCGGAGATGCTTTCCGCACTGGAACCGGAGGAAGCGCGGGAATACCTGCGGCTGAAACGAAAGCTGCTGACGGCGGCGCAACAGGCCCGCCGGACAGAGAAAAATTAGCACGGGGAGGGACTCTCATCAAACGGAAAACAAATTTGAAAAAGGAAGAAGCGCTGAAGAAACGGGCGCTTTCGCTGGAAAAGCACCGCACGGCGCTGACGGAAAAAATCCGGGAAGCGGCGCTGTCCGTGCTGCCCATCGCGGCGATCGTGACGGTGCTTTGCCTGTGCGTTTCCCCGGCGCAGCCTGATCTGCTGCTGTGCTTCTGGATCGGGGCGGTGCTGCTGACGGTGGGCATGGGGCTGTTTTCGCTGGGCGCGGAGCAATCCATGACGCCCATCGGCAACAAAATCGGAACGGCGCTGACCAAAACGAAAAACCTGCCGCTGATCCTGGGCGTGAGCTTTGTGCTGGGCTTTGCCATCACGGTGGCGGAGCCCGATTTGCAGGTGCTGGCGCAGACGGTGCCCCACATCAGCAGCGGCGTGCTGCTCGTGACGGTGGGAGCGGGCGTCGGGTTGTTCATGATGGTATGTATGCTGCGCATCCTCAGCGGGGCGAACCTTCGGTGGCTGCTGCTGGGGTGCTATGGGCTGGTGTTCGCGCTGGCGGCCTTTACGGACCGGGATTTTCTGGCGATCGCCTTTGACGCGGGAGGCGTGACGACCGGCCCGATGACGGTGCCGTTTATTCTGGCGCTGGGCGTGGGCGTTTCGAACGTACGAAGCGACCGGCAGGCAGAGGCGGACAGCTTTGGTCTGGTGGCGCTGTGCTCCATTGGCCCGGTGCTGGCGGTGCTGCTGCTGGGACTGTTTTACGACGGAAGCGGTGCGGCTGCGGCGCTGGAAGCGGCCAGCTATGGCGATACAGTGGCCGTGGGGCGGGCGTTTCTTTCGTCGACTCCGTTATATTTGAAGGAAACGGCGGTGGCCATGCTGCCGGTGGTGGGGATATTCCTGCTGTTTCAGTGGACGATGCTCAAAATGAGCAGGCGGAGCTTTTTCAAAAAGCTCATCGGCATTGGATACACGTTCGTCGGGCTGGTGCTGTTTTTGACGGGCGTGAACGTGGGGTTTTCGCCGCTGGGCGCAGAGCTGGGCGCGGCGCTGGCGCAGGGCGGCACGCGGGTGATGCTGGTGCCGCTGGCGGCGGTGCTGGGCTGGTTCATCATTTCGGCAGAACCGGCGGTGGGCGTGCTGGAAAAGCAGATCGAAACGGTCAGCGCCGGGGCGATCCCCGGGAAGGTCATCAAGCACAGCCTGTCGGTGGCCATTGCGCTGGCAATGGGGCTTTCCATGCTGCGGGTGCTGACGGGAGCTTCCCTTCTCTGGTTCCTCATTCCGGGGTATGGCGCGGCGCTGCTGCTGTCTTTTTTTGTGCCGGATCTTTATACGGCCATCGCCTTCGACTCCGGCGGCGTGGCTTCCGGCCCGATGACGGCCACGTTCATGCTGCAATTTGTGATGGGCGCCTGCCGGGCTGTGGGCGGAAATGTTTTGCAGGACGCTTTCGGCGCGGTGGCCATGGTGGCGATGATGCCTCTTTTGTCCATCCAACTGGTCGGATTTGTCTATGAACGCAGGGCGAAAGCCGCTGCCGCGCAGCCGGAACAGTGGGGCGACTTCGACGTGGTGGAGCTCTGGGAGGAGGCTGCTTCATGAATTATGTGATTTCCATCATCAAACCGGAAGCGCTGGATCTTCTGACGGAGCTTTGCAGCGAATTGGCGCTGCCGCTGACGCTGGTGCTGCACGGGCGGGGAACCGCCGCAGAGAGTATGCTCGACCTGTTGGGCATTGAATCGAACGAAAAACGGGTGGTTCTGACCGTGGCGAGCGCGGAGAAAACCAAAGCGCTCATCGCGGCAATGAAACGGTTTTTGCATATCGGCGTGCCGGAGCATGGCATTGTGATCGCCGTGCCGGTCAAGAGCGTGGGAGGAGGAAAGACGGTGGCATTTTTGAACGGAGAAAACAGGATCGCGCAGGGCGCGCCGTCGCTCAACTACGCCTATGAGCTGATCGTGGCAATCGCGCGCGAGGGAAGCACGGATCAGGTGATGAACGCGGCGCGGTCGGCGGGCGCGCGGGGCGGAACGGTGCTCCACGGCAAGGGAACGGGCGCGAAGGAAGCGCCGAAGTTCTATAATATTTCCATCGCGGAAGAAAAGGAGCTGGTGCTCATCGTGGCGGCGGCAGAGCAGAAAAAGGAGATCATGAAGGCAATTCTTCAAAAAGCCGGGCCGGACACGAAGGCCGGGACGATCGTGTTTTCCCTGCCGGTCAGCGCGGTGGCGGGGTTTGGACTGCTGGAAGAAATGGAAGCGGCGGAATAAAGGAAAGAGTATGCGCGGAAGCGTCTGAAAGGGCGCTGGAAGGGCTATACGTTTGAGGGGATTGCCGAGAGAGAGAAAAAGAACTTCTGACAGGATAGCGGAAGCTTGTAACCTTTCGCAACAGTGATTTCCTTCCAGGCGGCTCGAACACAGAAGCTCAAAGATCCGTCGGGCGCAGATGCGAGCTTTCGTCAACGGAAAGCAGGAAAACAGATAAAAAAGGCATAGAAAAAAGCCATTTTCTTCCGAAAAAAGGAAAGAAGATGGCTTTTTGCATGGACGCGCGAGGCGTTTATTTTTCCGTGTTGGCGCAGTCGGCCTGACCGCCGCGCAGCATCTGAAGGCCGTGGGCAAGGGAGGGAAGCACAGCGAGCAGATTCTCTTTGGCGGCCTTGGGACTGCCGGGGAGATTGACGATCAGGCTGCCGCCGCGGATCCCGGCCGTTGCGCGGGAGAGCATACCGCGGGGCGTGATTTTCATGCTTTCAGCGCGCATGGCTTCGGGGATGCCGGGGGTCATACGGGTGCAGACCGCTTCCGTGGCCTCGGGCGTAATGTCGCGGGGGGAAAAGCCCGTGCCGCCGGTGGTGACGATCAAAGCGACGTCCAGATCGTCGGCGCTGTGGATCAGTTCGGCTTCGATCTGCGCCTGTTCATCGGGCACGATGGCGCGATGGACGACGGAAAAGCCGCCTTCTTCCAAAAGCGACGCGACGAGCGGGCCGCCCAAATCTTCGCGAAGTCCCGCGCTGCTGCGGTCGCTGACCGTGATGACTGCTGCCTGAAACATGAAAAGTACCTCCTTTTTTGAAAAAACAAACGGACAAAACTGTCCTTACGGATGGAGCAGAAGGATGTCCTGCGGGGCGATATGCACCAGCAGACGCTCCGGCGCTTGGCCGTTGGGACAGAGCGCGGCCCAATCCTCCTTGGACATCTCGATGCGGATCGCGTCGTAGCTGGCGCAAACCTCGCCCTCTGGCGGCGCGCTGACGGGGCGCAGCATGACGATGGTGGAGAACACATCCTGCACGACGCGGGTCACGGCGCAGGGGAAGGTGTTCGGCCCTTCTTCCGCTGCGGGATGAATGAAGTGCGCGCGCACGCCGGCATAGGCAAAGGAAGGATCGGTCTTGTGCGCCACGCCGAGCGAAACGCCCCAGTCCTGCGCGAAGATGGTGTTTTCCGAAAGCGGGTGGATGCGGGTGTAATTTTTGCAGCCGGAAAGCAGCGCCGCCGAAAGGGTGCTGGGATCTTCAAAGAGCGTCCGCACGGGCAGCATGGGCTCGGAT
>JAEYFO010000066.1 GCA_023402915.1 Bacillota bacterium
GGGCTTTACGGTGCTGGGGGCCATCGCGATCTACGTGCTGCAAAAAACTGTGGCGGAGCACCTTCCGGCGCTGGCCGCCGCGGCGCAGCGGATGCTTCGATTGATCGAGGGGAAATAGCGCGGCGGACCGGACGGAAAAAGTTTCTTCTGGCAGTATGTTCCAAACGGAATAAAATCGAAAAATCCGGAAAGGACGGGCAGCATGAAGCCATCTCAGGCGGCGAGCAGCGTCGAACACATCCTGGAAAACAGAGCGCAGGTGGAATTTGCGAAAAGCACCCTGCCCAAAGCGCAGTTTGAAGCGCTGATGAAATCGCGGAAACGGCTCTGGTGGTTCCAGATTTTTCCGTGGATCCCGGCCGTGATCGCGGTGATCTGCGTGTTTGTCTTTGTGCCGCCGGAAGTTGTGCCCAACGGCTACGCCGGCAGGCGGGAAACGTTCCTGATCTTTGGCGCGGCGGGTTTCTTATTTTTCTATATTTTCTGGCTGGTGCTCTCGCAGTTCGTCGTGGGAAAGCTCTGGCATAAATATGCCCGCTGGTACCGGAAAGAAGGCAGCATGGAAGAGCTGTACGGTCTGTTTGAACCGTGAATTCCGGCAGGTGGAACCGCTTTAGGGCGGAAAATCCTTTGAAAAAGCAGTCTCCTTTCGGGGCTGCTTTTTGCCGGTTCGCGTCGTTTGGAAAAGCTGCGCGTTCGGACCTTGGACGGTCGTTTGTGCTTTTCATGCGGCTTTTACGGACGGAAGGTTTATGATATACTGTAAAACAGGAAACACAGCACACAGGAGGAGCGAAACGGCAGGCTCCCTCTTTTTTCATGGGAAGGAATCGACAAATGGCGAACAGGGGACAGCAGGAAACGCAAAACGGCGGACAGTTTTTGCCGCTCACCCGGCAGGAAATGGAAGCGCTTGGCTGGGACAGGCCGGATTTTTGTCTGGTGACGGGCGATGCGTATATCGACCATCACAGCTTCGGCACGGCCATCATCGGCCGGGTGCTGGAATCGAAGGGCTATAAGGTGGCGATCATCGCCCAGCCGGATTGGCACACCACGGAGGATTTCAAGCGTTTTGGGCGGCCAAGGCTGGGATTTCTGGTCAATTCCGGCAATATGGACTCCATGGTCAACCACTATACCGCCGGGAAAAAGCCTCGCTCCACCGACGCCTATACTCCCGGCGGCAAGGCGGGGAAGCGGCCCGACCGGGCGGTGATCGTGTACGCCAACCGGATCCGCGAGGCTTACAGCCGGATGCCGGTCATCATTGGCGGCATCGAAGCGAGCCTGCGCCGCTTTGCCCATTATGACTATTGGGACGACAAGGTGCGCCGCTCTGTGCTGGTGGATTCCGGCGCGGATCTGCTGCTTTACGGCATGGGCGAACGGTCGATCGTGGAGGTGGCGGACGCGCTGGACGCGGGCATTCCCGTCCGGGAGATCACCTATGTGGCCGGGTCGGCCTGCCTGATGAGCGAGCCGCCGGAGGACGCGCAGGTGCTGCCTTCCTTTGATGCGGTCAGATCCGATCCGGAAGCCTATTGCCGCGCGTTCATGGCGCAGCACACCGAGGCCGACCCCATCCGCGGCAAGCGTCTGGCCCAGCAGAACGGCCGGGATTTTGTGGTGGTCAATCCGCCGTCCATGCCCCTTTCCACCCGGGAGATGGACGAAGTGTATGCCCTGCCCTACCAGCGCGCGCCGCATCCCTCCTACAAGGAGCACATCCCCGCACTGGACGAAGTGGAGTTTTCGCTCGTGTCCTGCCGCGGCTGCTATGGCGCGTGCAATTTCTGCGCGCTGACCTATCATCAGGGGCGCATTATCCAATCGCGCAGCCACGCCTCCATTTTGGAAGAAGCGCGGCACATGATCCAAAGCCCGAAGTTCAAGGGATACATTCACGACGTGGGCGGCCCGACGGCCAATTTCCGCGCGCCCGCCTGCAAGCATCAGCTGGAACGGGGTGCCTGCGCCAAGCGGCAGTGCCTGTTCCCGGAAAAATGTCCGAACCTCGAGGTGTCCCACGAGGACTACCGAAAGCTTCTCAGGGAACTGCGGGAGCTGCCGGGGGTGAAAAAGGTCTTTGTCCGCTCCGGCCTGCGCTATGATTACATTATGTACGACAAGGACAACCGCTTTTTCAGCGACCTGATCGAGCATCATATCAGCGGTCAGCTCAAGGTGGCGCCGGAGCACATCGTGCCCCGCGTGCTGGAAAAAATGGGCAAGCCGCCGCGGGAGCTTTACGAGCGCTTTGAACAGAAATACGCCGATCTGAACCGCCGGTTGGGCAAGCAGCAGTTCCTCGTGCCCTATCTGATGAGCAGCCATCCCGGCAGCGACATGGGCGCGGCGGTGGAGCTGGCCTGTTGGCTCAAGGAAAGCGGCATCCATCCCGAGCAGGTGCAGGATTTTTACCCCACGCCGGGCACGCTTTCCACCACGATGTTCTTCACCGGGCTGGACCCGCGCACGCTTGCGCCGGTCTATGTGCCCCGTTCGCCCCGGGAAAAGCGGATGCAGCGGGCGCTGTTGCAGTGGTTCCGGCCGGAAAACGCCAAAATTGTCCGGGAAGCCCTGGCCATCGCCGGGCGGGAGGATCTGATCGGATTCGGAAAAAACTGTCTGGTGCGCCCCGCGCCGGGCGAAGCGGATCAATACGGCCGCACAGCGCAGGACGTTCGCGCCAGAGCGCAAACCGCAAAGGGCGGCAGGCGGGAAGCGCCGTCCGGGCGAGGGGGCAAGCCTGAAAAGTCCGGAAAGAACGACGCGCGCCGCAGCGCCAAAGCCGGCGGGACAAAGGACGAACGAAAGCCGAAGAGCCAGCAGACGGCCCCCAAGCGCACGGGGAAAAATACCCGCGCCGAAAACGCCCGCAAACGGGAAGCGCAGGCCGCAAAGCCGGGAAGAAGAGGGTAAGCGATGCTTGATCTTTCGGCGATGCCAGCAGATGCAGCGGGTGTTATGGGAGCGCTACAGGGAAAAATGGCCGACGCTCTCTCCTGAAACCGCACGGGACAAGCGGCGCAGCTCATCAAAAAACAGGGCGACGGACGCATTCGGGATGATGAAGCCGTCCGGGCCGCCTTTGTGGAGGAGCTGTGCGACGTGCTGATGTATTGGAACGACGTGCTGCTTTGCTATGGCGTTGCGCCGGAAGAGGCGGAGCGGGTCTATCGCCAAAAGCACGAAAAGAATTTGAACCGCTGGTGAAGGAGAAGATGATGAATGATACAAGAATAAAAGAGACACAAGAAATCGCCCCAAATAGAAAAGTATATGATATTCGTACAGTGGAGGCTGCACGCCAAACTTTGGACAAACTAACCGGAGTTCCAATAGCCGTTTGGGAAGAGGCAGATTCTTTCTGGAAAAGAAAACAAGCAGAGGTTAAATATATAGATATAGATGAAGATATAAAAAAAGTGATTCAACAATATGGAGAGATGCCGTGCAGCTATATGGATTTCGAATTTATATTTACACATATAACTACAAGTGCTAATGCTTGTATATCGCTATGTAAGAACGGTATACTTAATCTAAAAAGTGTATTATACGACCAAAATTCAGAGTTGAAGAAATTTTTGGAAAATAATAGAATTTTTATAGATATAGATAAACATGATTTATTTTACGATGATAAGCATTATGATATTGCATATAATGGTAAAACGATGATATCAATGAGTGCTGAAAGTAGAATTGGAAGAAAAATATATAGTGATTATGGAGTATGTGGATTTTTGTCGATGGAAAAAGTGAAATCATATCCTGGGCGGGTTCATGAAAGACCAGAAATTCTAATGGATGTAGATAATCTTCTAAAATTAAACCTATCCGCTGAGTGGAAAAAAGAACATGAGCTATATGAAGTAGTAGCAAAAGTTAGTGGAGAAAGAATTGATACAGATAACGATGTATTTGAGTATTTGATGATGGCATATAATAATGCTTTTTGTGGTATTAATGAGAATATTTTATTGATAAAAAGAAATCTACAAATTCCAGCTACGGATATCCTTGAAATCAGAACGCCGACTTAATACATGCACGTATTGTAAAAAACTCCGAGATACTTTTGATGATTATGTAGGAGATAAATTATCACTCGCAATCGTCATCCAGCAATTTCAAAAACCGGTCAAACTCTTTCTCGTCCAGCGAAGAAAGACTTTCGTAAAGCTGCCTGGCGTTCAGCACGCCGGTGCTCTGGGCGGCTTTGGCGGGCGCGGGAGCGGCTGCGCGCAGGGGCGCGGCCACGGGGCCGCCGGCGCAGATGGCATAGGTATCCTCTTCCGTGACGATGATGTGCTCGCTCAGCGTGATGCCCAGCGGGGCGAGAGCGGCGCGGATCTGTTCCGTTGCAGCAATATCCGCCCGGGAGGGCGCGCTGTTTCCGGCGGGATGATTGTGCGCAAGCGCCACGTGAACGGCGTGGCTTTTGAGGGCGGCTTCCGCCACAGCGCGGGGATAGACCGTCAGCTGATCGGGCAGCCCGGAGGCGATGCGCTCCGCCCGGATCAGGCGAAAGCGCGCGTCGAGCAGCAG
>JAEYFO010000107.1 GCA_023402915.1 Bacillota bacterium
CCTCCGGACGCTGGATGATCCCAGGTTCCGGAGGGTTTTTCTGTTAAATTAAACCTGCGGCCGGAACGAAAGTCCCGTCCGCTCCCGGTTGTTTTCCGCAATGCGGTCCGCAAGGGAAAGGGGCGTTTCCCGCTTTTTGAACTGCTCGGTATAGCGGGCTGTCGTTTCATCCTCCATTGGCTAATTTTCATCTACGTCATCTATAATTGAATCGATAGTTGTGACGTTTATAGAATCGTTCTTCATTCGATTGCAGGTGCGATGAGTCAGCTGCGCATTTTCAATCGTCGTCGTTCCTCCTTTGGAAAACGGAATAATATGATCTACTTCACAATCTTCGAATGCAAGAATCCGATTGCCGCATATGGCGCATACCGGATTGCACTTAAAAAGCTCCCGTCGAAGTTCTTCATCGAAATATCGCTGTTCTTCCATGTCGCATTGCCCAATACACCTTGTGATAATATCAATTACTTTCGTAATTCTTCCGCGCACTCTTCGCCCTGCATTTGTCCCAACATAAACGTTTTCACGATACTCCGCATCATGCTCTTTCATATCATAAATGCTTTCCCGTATTTTGTCGGCATTCTGGAGCAAGGCTCTCTTGGGAAAAAGCGAAAAAGGAATTATTATTGAATCGTATACTGCTCCGTTAAATTTGCTTGCCCGTTCGCTTTGGAAAAAGAATGCTTCTTCCCCCAAAACCTGCTTTATGACATCCATAACGGAACGGTATTGTTCTTCCATTTGGGAAATTTCTTCTGGCAAATCGTTCTGATGCCGCATCATAAATCGATTCATCGTATTCTTAAACGTCCCTGAGACATGGTAAAAATCGCGCATCGCAAAGAAACGCAGAATTCTTTCCTCAAATTCCATGCGCTTATTATCTGCATGATGAAACAGTGCTTTCACATTTTCATCCGTATCTGAAATACGCCGCAGCATTGTATTGAATGAACCCCGGTAGATACAGTTTCTCACCTCTTGATCTTTAAGTTTTACTGCTCCCAAATTCAAACGAGAAAAAATTTCATACTTGAGTTCTTGCGAGTCCCGGTCAAGGCAAATCGCCTTCAGTGACTTCGCCCGCAGTCTACGTTGGATCGATTTTTCCAAATCTCGAAAATATTTTCCGTTCAAAGCAGATAATGTATTCAAGCCCCCCAAGGCAAAATCATTCTTAAGATAACGAACAAACGACATGATCCGTTGCTGACCATCTATGACAGAAAAAATCCCCTCATCCTCTTCACAAAGATAGATAATCGGAATCGGTATTCCTATCAAAATAGACTCTACAAGCAAAGAAGCACGTTTATCATCATATACATAATTCCGTTGATAATCAGGATTTGTCAGAATATCATTCGCATCTACCATCTCTCGGAGTTGCGAAAGAGTAATGTCTTTTGTTTCAGTGTGTACAGTCAACTGATCCAACTCGTCAATTTTCATGGTTATCCCCCTTCTCATATGCAAAAGGACTCGTATCTTACGATACGAGTCCTAACTATGGTGGTCGCAACAGGACTCGAACCTGTGACCCCATCGATGTGAACGATGTGCTCTACCAACTGAGCCATGCGACCAGATTGCTCTCTCGAACGAAATTAAGCTTATCACTCTTCTGAAAAAAAGTCAAGCCCGCATTTCGAAAAATTCTGCTTTCTTTTTCCAAACCGGAAAAATTTACCCTTTTGACAAGTGCCGCACGGCCGCTTTTGCGCACTTTCCCGTCTTTTTATGCTCCCTGTGCCGCCTTCCCCCCCTTTTCCCGCGCCGCCGGAGCGTCTTTTTCCGACAGCGCATTTTTTCAACCGAACCTTTTTCAGCCGCCGCACTGGGGCGAATCCTCCGGATAAAGCACCGCCCGCAGGGTGTTGTTATAAAAATCAAAAAAGATCAGCACGTCTTCCCGAAAAATATCCTCACCGCAAAGCGCTTCCCGAAGGCGCTGCTCGAGCGCCCGGCCTGCCGGCGTTTTGCGGTAAGGGTCGATCCAGCGGCGCTGCATCTGATAAAAGTGCGCCTGATATTGTTCGTAGACATTGCTCAGCTCCGTCACCTGCTCGATGACGTTGCCAAAATTGCTCGAAAGCACCCGCTGCACCAGCTCCGTATCGAATTTCTGCCAGCGGCGGCAAAGCTCCGGCTCCGCCGTCAAGCGCCGCAGCTCCCGCAGGATCTCCTGCGCCTTGGCCTTTTCCTCCGTCGGGCCGTAGGTGGTATAGCCGCACACCAGCCTGCGCCGCAGGCGATAATCCTCGCACAGCTGCTCAGTGCTCAGCACGCCGTAATACTCCGTATAAGCGTCCACCAGCTCCGGCGTAACGCCCCGTTCCAGCTTTTCGAGCAGGCTGTACCAGGCGTTCCAGCGCTCCTGGCTGTCCAGCGGCTTGTCCAAAAACGCCTCGTACAGCAGCACGGCCAGCCGCCGGACGTACCCCTTGGGATAATCCTCCTCCAGCTTCTGGAACAGACTGCCCTCCAGCACCCGGGGCAGAACGCTGTCCGCCGCCGCAGAAAATTCCTCCGTGCCGCTGTTGGGCGGCAGCGCCTGCAAAACCTTGTGCAGCCGCTCGATCGTGGCGTTCAGCTCCGCCGCGCGCGCCTGTTCCCGGCGCAAATGCTCCTGCAACACCAGCTCCACCCGGCCGGTTTCGAGCATCTGCATCACCTCAGAAAGGGGCACGTCCAGCTCCCGCAGCCGCGCCACGACGATGAGCCGCTCCACGTCCTCCTCCGTATATTCCCGGCGCGAGAGCGTGCCGCTTTCTACCTTGCGGGGCTGCAAAAAGCCCTTTTCTTCGTAAAGATAAATGGCTTTCCGGGTCAGGCCGGTTTTCTTCATCACGTCGGAAATGAGCATAGCTTCCCCCTCTTTTCGCCTGTCCGGCAGAAATCCGCTCCGCCCGCAGGGCCGTCTTTCAAGCGATTTTGCCTGCGGTTTTTTTGAAAACCCTCCCGGCGCTTTCAAACGTTCGCCGCTCAGGTTCGTTTGTTTTTGGAAAAAGCCGCGGCATGATCCACCGCAGCTTTTCGCTGTTTCAGCCCCGCTCGAGCATGGGGCCGAGATACTTTCCCGTATAACTGTTTTGGCAGCGCGCCACCGCTTCCGGCGTGCCCGCCGTCACGAGCGTGCCGCCCTTATCGCCGCCCTCCGGGCCGAGATCGACGATGTGATCGGCGGTTTTGATCACGTCGAGATTGTGCTCGATGACCAGCACGGTGTTTCCGCCCTCCGCCAGGCGCTGCAAAATTTCGACGAGCTTGTGAACGTCCGCCATGTGCAGTCCGGTGGTCGGTTCATCGAGGATATACAGCGTGCGGCCGGTGGAGCGGCGCGAAAGCTCCGTGGCCAGCTTGACGCGCTGCGCTTCGCCGCCGGAAAGGGTCGTGGAGGGCTGGCCCAGCTTGATATAGCCCAGACCCACGTCCATGAGCGTCTGGAGCTTTCGGGCCAGCTTGGGCACCGGACGGAAAAACTCCAGCCCCTCTTCCACGGTCATATCCAGCACGGCGCTGATGGTCTTGCCCTTGTATTTGACTTCGAGCGTTTCGCGGTTGTAGCGCTTGCCGCCGCACACCTCGCAGGGAACGTACACGTCCGGCAGGAAGTGCATCTCGATTTTCAAGATGCCGTCGCCGTGGCAGGCTTCGCAGCGGCCGCCCTTGGTGTTGAAGCTGAACCGCCCGGCCGTGAAGCCCCGGGCGCGGGCGTCGGGCGTCATGGCGAACACTTCGCGGATCAGATCGAACAGGCCGGTGTACGTCGCCGGGTTCGACCGGGGCGTCCGTCCGATGGGCGACTGATCGATGTCGATGACTTTATCGAGAAATTCCGCACCGTCGATGCCGTCGCATTCGCCCGGCTTGGTCTTGGCGCGGTTGAGGTCGCGCAACAGCGTCTTTCGAACGATCTCGTTGACCAGACTGCTCTTTCCCGAGCCGGAAACGCCCGTCACGCAGGTGAACAGGCCGATGGGAAAGCGCACGGTGATGTTTTTGAGGTTGTGCGCCCGCGCGCCCCGCACCGTCAGGAAGCGCCCGTCCGACTCGCGGCGCTTTTTCGGCACTTCGATGCGCAATTCGCCCGAAAGGTACTTCCCCGTGATGGAACGGGGGCAGGCGATGAGATCTTTGACCGTGCCCTGTGCCACCAGCTCGCCGCCATGGGCGCCCGCGCCCGGCCCGATGTCCACAACGTGATCCGCCGCGCGGATGGTGTCCTCGTCGTGTTCCACCACGATCAGGGTGTTGCCCTGATCCCGCAGGTGCTTGAGCGTGGCAAGGAGCCGGTCGTTGTCCCGCTGATGCAGGCCGATGGACGGTTCGTCCAGAATATACAGCACGCCCATCAGCCCGGAGCCGATCTGCGTCGCCAGACGGATGCGCTGCGCTTCGCCGCCGGAAAGGGTGGCCGCGCCCCGCGCCAGCGTCAGATAATCCAGCCCCACGTCCACCAGAAAGCCCAGCCGCGCGTCGATCTCCCGCAGGATCTGTCCGGCGATCTTCTGTTCGGTGTCCGTCAGCGTCAGGCTGCGGAAAAAGTCCCGCGCCTCGCCAACGGCCATTTTCGACACTTCCGCGATGTTCTTTCCGCCCACTGTCACGGCCAGCACCTCTTTTTTGAGGCGGTCGCCATGGCAGTCCGGGCAGGGGATGTCCGCCATGTATTCTTCGATGTCCGCCTTGGACGCTTCGGACTGCGTCTCCTGATAGCGGCGTTCAAGGTTTCGGGCAATGCCTTCGAACGTGTTATACAGCGTTCCGCTGCCGTATTCCCGACTGTAGGTGAGCTTGATCTTTTCGCTGCCCGTGCCGTAGAGCAGGATGTCCATGACCTTTTTCGGCAGCTCGCCCACGGGCGTATCGAGCGAAAAACCGTAGTGCTCCGACAGAGCGGTCAGATACATGGCCGCCATGGAAGAGCCGCCCTTTTCCGCACTGTTCCAGCCGGGCACGTCGATGGCTCCCTGGCTGAGGGAGCGGGTCTTGTCCGGAAAAATCAGATCGGGGTCGATCTTCATGAGCGTCCCCAACCCCGTGCAGGTGGGGCACGCGCCGAAGGGGCTGTTGAACGAGAACATACGGGGGGACATCTCCTCGATGTTCACGCCGCAGTCCGGGCAGGCATAGTTTTGCGAAAACGTCAGAAGCTCCCCGCCCGCGTCCACCAGCAGCAGGCCGCCGGAAAGGGCCATGGCCGTCTCGATGGAGCCGGAAATGCGTCCCTGTGCGCCGGGACGGACGATGACGCGGTCCACCACCACCTCGATGCTGTGCTTGAGCTTTTTATCAAGGGGCGGCACTTCCGTGATCTCGCAGGTTTCCCCATCGACGCGGACGCGGACATAGCCGTCCTTTCGGATACCCTCTAAAAGCTTCGTATGCTCGCCCTTTCGGCCGCGCACCACCGGGGCCAGCAGCTGGAGCCGCGTGCCCTCCGGCAGGCGCATGAGCTGATCGACGATCTGATCGACGGTCTGCCGGGTGATGGGCTTTCCGCACTGCGGGCAGTGGGGCAGGCCGATGTTGGCGTACAGCAGCCTGAGGTAATCGTGGATCTCCGTCACCGTGCCGACGGTGGAGCGGGGGTTTTTGCTGGTGGTTTTCTGGTCGATGGAAATGGCCGGAGAAAGCCCCTCGATAGTGTCCACATCCGGCTTTTCCATCTGGCCGAGGAACTGCCGGGCGTAGCTCGAAAGAGATTCCACGTAGCGGCGCTGCCCCTCGGCATAGATCGTATCAAAGGCCAGAGAGGACTTTCCCGACCCGGAAAGCCCCGTAAAGACGATCATTTTGTCCCGCGGGAGGGTCACGTCGATCCCCCGGAGATTGTGCGCCCGCGCGCCGCGAATGATGAGTTTATCGTTTCCCATGCTGCTTTTTTATCCCTTTGCGCGCCAGAATCCACCTGCTGCGCGCCGTCGTATGTGCTGCGCCCGAAGGCGCTGTTTTCTTTGAGTTTTGGCTTTATTTTTATTGAACTCTCCAAAATCCCTCGGCCCGCAAATTTGCTTCCCGGCTTCGGCATTTGGTTTCCGTGCGGAGGTTGCCGTTTTGAAGGGCGTTTCCCGCCTGAAAAGCTTCCCGCTCCGCCGTCTTTCTTTGCAAATTGAAAAGAAAGCCTTTCGCGCTCTGTGGCGCTTTTTCCAAACAGCAAGGCTTCTCAGCGCTTGGCGCTCTTTCTGGAACGCTGCCGCGCCGCCCGCTTGGAGCCGGCCATGCCGGGCTTGACCGCCGCGCTCCTGGCCGGCGCGCCCCCCTTGAGCTCGAACAGCTCGTCGCGCAGCTTTGCCGCCGTCTCGAAGTCCAGCTCCGCCGCCGCCTGCTTCATCTGCTGCTCCAGGATGGCCGCCCGTTCTTCCCTTTGGGCCTGATCCAGCCCTTCGCCCGCGGCCTGCTTCGTCGTCACCTCGAGCACGTCGTGGATCTGCTTGATGATGGTTTTCGGAACGATGCCGTGTTCTTTGTTGAACGCCATCTGGGCGGTGCGCCGCCGCTCCGTCTCCTCGATGGTTTCGCGCATGGAATCCGTGATGCTGTCGGCGTACATGATGACGCGGCTCTCGGCGTTTCGCGCCGCGCGGCCCACAGTCTGAATGAGCGACGTGGTCGAACGCAGGAAACCCTCTTTGTCCGCGTCCAAAATGGCCACCAGCGCCACTTCCGGAAGGTCGAGCCCCTCGCGCAGCAGGTTGATGCCGACGAGCACGTCGAACTCCCCAAGGCGCAGGTCGCGGATGATCTCCATGCGCTCGATGGTGGCGATCTCCGAGTGCATATAGCGCACGCGCACGCCCATGCTCTCCATGTATTCCGTCAGGTCCTCCGCCATCTTTTTCGTCAGGGTGGTGACGAGGGTGCGGAAGCCCTTTTCCGTCACGGCGCGGATCTGACCGAGCAGATCCTCCACCTGCCCCTTGACGGGACGCACTTCGATCTGCGGATCGAGCAGCCCGGTGGGGCGGATGATCTGCTCCACCACCTCGCCGTCCGTTTCGGACAGCTCAAAGGGGCCGGGCGTGGCGGACACATAGATCCGCTGGCCGATGCGCTGCTCAAACTCCTCAAAGCGCAGCGGCCGGTTGTCGTAGGCCGACGGAATACGGAAGCCGTAGTCCACCAGGCTGACCTTTCGGGAGCGGTCGCCCGCATACATGGCGCGCACCTGCGGCAGCGTCACGTGGGATTCGTCCACGATGAGCAGAAAGTCCCTGGGAAAATAGTCCAAAAGGGTGTACGGCGGCTCGCCGGGCTTGCGGCCGTCAAAATAGCGGGAATAGTTCTCGATGCCGGAGCAATAGCCGATCTCCCGCATCATCTCCAGATCGTAATTCGTGCGCTGTTCGAGCCGCTGGGCTTCGACGAGCTTCTGCTGGGCGCGCAGCTCGTTGACCCGCTCGTAGAGGTCGGCTTCGATTTGTTGGAGCGCCGGTTCCATCTTTTCGCGGGACGTGGCGTAGTGGCTCGCCGGGAAAATGGCCACGTGGCTGCGGGTAGCGGTGATCTCTCCCGTCACGGTGTTGATCTCGGAGATTCGGTCGATCTCGTCGCCGAAAAATTCGATGCGCAGCGCCGTTTCCGACGCATTGGTGGGCAGAATTTCCAGCACGTCGCCCCGGACGCGGAATGTGCCGCGGATCAGGTCGAAATCGTTTCGCTCATACTGGATGTCCACCAGCTTCCGGATCACTTCGTCCCGCTCGATCTGCATCCCCGGCCGCAGGGAGATCGAAAGGCGCAGATACTCCTCCGGGTCGCCCAGGCCGTAAATGCAGCTCACCGACGCAACGATGATCACGTCCCGCCGCTCATTGAGGGCGCTGGTGGCGCTGTGGCGGAGCTTGTCGATCTCATCGTTGACCGTGGCGACTTTTTCGATATAGGCGTCCGAAGAAGCGATGTACGCTTCCGGCTGATAGTAGTCGTAGTAGGAAACAAAATATTCCACGGCGCTGTCCGGGAAAAACGTCTTGAACTCGCTGCAAAGCTGGGCGGCCAGCGTTTTGTTGTGCGCCAGCACCAGCGTGGGACGCTGCACCTGCTCGATGATATTGGCCATGGTGAAGGTCTTTCCCGAACCGGTCACGCCCAAAAGCACCTGCGACTGCTTGCCTTCCCTGAGCCCCCTGACCAGCGCCGCGATGGCCTCGGGCTGATCGCCCGCCGGCCGGAATTCCGACACGATGTGAAATTCGCCCATGCTTTCTTTTTCCCTTTCTTCGCCGCCCGGACGGGCTTTGTCATTCGTTTCTCTATTGTACTCAGTTCTTTTTTAATACGCAAGCGAACACGAACATTTTTTCCCGTCAAAACTTCATTTTCCGAACATTCGCTTTCGCACACTGCTGTGAAAATTTGCTATTTTGCCAAAAAACCCGTTGACAAGCGGCTTTTTTTCCTGTAACATATGGTTCATCATATCAAACAGCTTTGAAGGAGAGGAGTAAACGCTCGTTCCGCCTCAGAGAGAAAGCCCCACCGGCTGCAAGGGCTTTTGGCACAGAACTGCGTTGAAGGTCGCTCCCGAGCAGCTGCCGTGAACTCCGCAAACGCGGCATGAGCGGCGGCCGGATCAGCCCCGTTACCGGCGAAGAGGGATCGGTTTCGTCATTTTTTCGAAACCCGTCCAAAATAAGGTGGTACCACGAGTCCTGTTCGTCCTTATGAACAGGGCTCTTTTGTTTTTTCTAAAAAAATCCGACTGCGCTTTTTCAAAAAGCCCCGACTTTGACAAGGAGGAACCCATTATGTCCGAACAGGTCATCCAGATCGCTTCCCGCGTGCGCACCATTCGCGAAATCTGCGAGCTTTCCGCCGAAGAAACCGCCCACAAGATGGGCATCTCCCTTGACGAGTACCTCCGCTGCGAGCGGGGCGAGATCGATATTCCCATCAGCTTCCTGACCCGCGCGGCGCAGGTGTT
>JAEYFO010000129.1 GCA_023402915.1 Bacillota bacterium
CATGGTGTCCCAGCGCGCCCAAAAAGCCCAGCCGGGCTTCCTCTTCGCCGCTGACCACCTGCACAAAAATTCCCGCTTCGTCGCAGCGGCGCAAAAACTCCTCGCGGTTTTTCGCGTCGCGCACGGCGCTCGTTGCAAACGCCCAGATCTGCTGTGCGCCCGCCGCCTTCGCCTCTGAAAGCATGTCGCAAAGCGCCGCGAGCGTTCGCTCCATGCCCGCTTCGCTCAACAGACCCGTGCTGTGCAGCTGTTCGCCGATGCGGGTGGTCGTCACCCGTTTGGAAAGCGGCTGCACCGCCGCGTCCGACCCCTCCGCCAGCATGAGCCGCACGGAGTTCGTCCCGATGTCCATCACGCCATAAAGACCGTTTGTCACGTATGATTTCCCCTTTTTTTCGGATGTATTGCGCCGCCCTTCCCGCGCTTTTGAACTGCGGCAACACAAAGCGCAGAGGGCTCCCCTCCTACGGAAAACGCCCCCGCGAGCGGGAGCGCAAAGCCGCTGTATTCTATTTTAGTTTTCCGGCGCGTCGGGCGCAACATATTTTGTTTCGCCCTCCTTGACCCAGCCCAGAACGTCCCGCGCCACCTGTTCGACGTAGGAATCGGTGCTGGCGTAATCGATCATGTGCTCGAGCCGGGCTTTTTCCAGCTCCCGGTCCTCCAGCGTGCTGGTCAGCTCCGCCTCTTCCTGTTCAAGGGCAGCCATGCGGGTCTTTTGGTCGATGCCGGTCATGACGGAAACGGCGATCGCGGCCAAAACGATCCCCAAAAGCGCCACGCGGCGCACACGCAGCCTGGGTTTTCGCTTTTTTTCCACGCCCGTCTCCCCCTTCGCGCTTCGGCGGAAATTCCGTCTGAACACACGCTTTTATTTATTATACCGTCGCACGTTTTTGTTGTAAATACTTCTCCCCGCGCTTCGCGCTGCTCCGCGCCGTTTTTTCAAAAATTTTCAACTTTCTTCTTTTCAGCGCAGCATCCGCGCCGCAAAGGCCAGCGCGCGCGAAAGCATCCGGCAGACCGCCGCGTGCAGCCCCATCAGCAGCGGGCTGACCGCAAAGCGCCACGCCGAAAATCCTGCCGCCATGCAAAGGAGCAGATAGGAGCGCACCTTGAGCCCGTTGGCCGCATAGAGCGCCAACGCCGCCAGAAAGAAGCTCCCCGCCCAAAACAGCGCGTCCAGCAGGCAGTCCGTCCAAAGCGCCGGACGCACCCGCGCCATGCTCAGCCCGTCGTACCACAATCCCGCGGCCAGGCCGGCCAGCGCCGCCACCGCCATTTGTGCCCATTGGGTCAGCGTCGTTTCCATTTTCAGACCTTTCCCGTTTCAGACCCTTCCCGCTTCCCTCGCCCTTTTCAGCGGAACACCCGGGAAAACAGCCCGCCCCGGCCCGTCTGCTGCGCTTCGTATTCCACGCCGCCGATCGTTCCGCCCACCACCAGCTGCCCCTCGTCCAGATTGAGCCGGGTGATATGCAGCCCCTCCCCCGTGAGGATGAGCGGCCCCTGCTCCGTGCTGAGCACCACTTCCTGCTCGTTAAAACTCTCCACGTCGCTCACGCCCGTGATGCTGATGCGCTCCCGGTTGTCGATCTGTATGCTGTGCGCCCGCATCCGGGCAGGTCTTTGCTCCAGCTCCCGGTTCATCCCTTCTTCTCCTTTCGGCGTTTGGCGCCTTTTTGCTGCTTTTGCTCTATGTCTATGCTCCCGTCCCAGCCCTCATGCGCCCTGTCCGGCGTTTTTTCAGTCAGGTTTGTCCATTTTCGAGAAAAAAAGGGCGCTTTTCTAAAGAATTGCAAAAATTTTGCCAGATTTATGCGCAATCGATTGACTTGCTTTCCGGCGCGGTATAAGATAGAATCGTAGTGTACTGTTTAAGAACGTTTAAGAACGTATTGGCGTCCCACAACTTTTGGAACCTTTTCTTCTTGATTCGTTTTCTGTTTTTGCCCGCCGATAACACCATAACGACACGGTCCTTCCATGGCGTCCGCCCTTGAAAAGACGCGCGCTTTTTCGTCCTGTCCGTGTCCCTTTTGCCCGAACGCATCCCCCTTGCTGCGGCCTGGCCGCCCTTTTGACAATTTTGTCCAACCGCTCCTGCGTTCGCGCGTCTTTTGTCCGGTTTTTCCCGGTGTGTTCCGGTTTTTGGCTCGTTTTTGATTTTCTTCATTTTTTCAATTTTCTAATTTTTGGAGGAGTTTTATTTTGGATAAAAATATTCTCGATGGCAAAAGCCTGTCGGATCTCCGGGAGATCGCCAAGCTCGCCGGAGTCAAGTCTGTCACAAAATACCGAAAAAGCGAACTGATCGATCTGCTTACGCAGGACGCGCCGCAGCAAAGCGCCCCCGCCCGGCTGGTGAGCGCCGCGCCCGCCCAACCCCAGAGCGCCTCGCCTTCCTCTTCGGAGACGTCCGACGCCCCTGCCGCGTCCGCTTCGTCCGCCCCTGCGCCCCGTTCTGCCGCGCAGGAAGCTGCGCCGTTCCAGAGCGCGCCCGCTTCTTCCGCCTCCGGCGGCTACCGCGCGCCGCAGCAGAACGCCCCTTACCGGCAGCAGACCCGCCCCTACGGCGAGCGCCCCTATGCGCCCCGCGCGCCGCAGCAGAACGCGCCCTATCGCTCTCAGGACGGCGCAGACGATTCCCTGCCCGCCGGGGAATTCCGCCCCGCAGCCCGTCCCCGCTACGACGACCGCTCCATGCAGGACCGCGGCGGCTACCGCGCGCCCCACACCCGCGGCTATCGTCCGGGCGACAACACCAACGCCGGATACAGCACGTACCAGAGCGGCTATAACCGCGGCTATCAGCAGCCCCGCGACAGCTATCAGCCGCGCGAAGGCTATCAATCCCGGGAGGGCTATCAGCCCCGCGAAGGCTATCAGCCGCGGGAGAGCTACCAGCCGCGCGAGAGCTATCAGCCCCGGGAAGGGTTCCAGCCGCGCGAAGGCTATCAGCCCCGCGACAGCTATCAACCCAGAGAAGGGTTCCAGCCTCAGACGGCACAGCAGGCGCAGCCCGCCCAGCCCCGGGAGGGCGCTTCCGCCGACGAAGCGCAGCAGGCGCAGCCCTATTACAACAAAGAATACGGCACCAGCAACCCCGCCGTGCCGGAGCTGCTGGCCGGCGGCGAATGCGGCGACGCGGAGGGCGTGCTCGAAGTGCATCCCGACGGCTACGGCTTCCTGCGCAGCGACAACTATCTGCCCGGCCCGCGGGACGTGTACGTCTCTGTGGCGCAGATCCGCCGCTTCAACCTCAAGACCGGCGACCTGGTCACCGGCAAGACCCGCCCCAACCGCGAGGGCGACAAGTTCCTTGCCCTCCTCTATATCACGGCCATCAACGGGCTGGACGTGGAGACGGCCTCCCACCGCCCGTCCTTTGAACGGCTCATCCCCATTTTCCCCAACGAACGGCTGGGGCTGGAGATCGCGGGCCACACCACGGACGCACCGGACATCGCCATTCGGCTCATCGACCTGATCGCGCCCATCGGCAAGGGCCAGCGCGGCCTGATCGTCGCGCCGCCCAAGGCGGGAAAGACCACCCTGCTCAAGAAGATCGCCAATTCCATCACCACGAATCATCCGGACTGCCACCTGATCGTGCTGCTCATCGACGAGCGTCCCGAAGAAGTGACGGACATGCAGCGCTCCATCGAGGGCGAAGTGATCTATTCCACGTTCGACGAGCTGCCGGATCATCACACCCGCGTGGCGGAAATGGTGCTTGAGCGGGCGCAGCGCCTGGTGGAATGCGGAAAAGACGTCGTGGTGCTGCTCGACTCCCTCACCCGGCTGGCCCGGGCCTATAACCTGACCATCCCGCCGTCCGGCCGGACGCTTTCCGGCGGCCTTGACCCCGCGGCGCTCCACAAGCCCAAGCGCTTCTTCGGCGCGGCGCGCAACATCGAAAACGGCGGTTCGCTCACCATCATCGCCACGGCATTGGTCGAAACGGGCAGCCGCATGGACGACATCATTTTCGAAGAGTTCAAGGGCACGGGCAACATGGAGATCCATCTTGACCGAAAGCTGAGCGAAAAGCGCATTTTCCCCGCCATCGACATCGCCAAATCCGGCACCCGCCGGGAGGATCTGCTCCTGACGGAAAAAGAGCTGGAGGGCATCAACGCCATCCGCCGCCTGCTGAGCCAGGCCGACCCCGCCGCCGCGACGGAGCAGATGCTCACGCTCCTTTCCTCCTCCAAGACGAACGAGGAATTTCTCAACAATCTCGGCGGCTGGATGAAGCTCTCCGAGCAGGAAAGCTATCAGATCGTCGGCCGGAACGGCAGCAAGAACTGATCGGGTTTCTCAAAAATCAACGCGCAGACCGGAACCACCCTTCCGGCCTGCGTTTTTTTACCCAACGGAAAACCGTGCCGCTGTTCTCCAGAACGCTGCCCGACCGGTTTTTCAGCGCCCCGCGCCCTTTTCCAGCGTCCCGGCCTTTTCTGTTTTTGCAACTGCTTCCATTTGCCGGAAACGGCTTGAACACGGGGAAATCAACTATGGGAACCTCACAAAAACGCTGGGGCGGATTTCCATGCGCGCCCTGAAGAAAGCGTTTTTCCCGAGAAAGTGAAAGTGCGGGTTCCGCCTGCATCGTTTGCGCTTTGCCGGTCTGCCCTTTTTCAAAAATCGCCGCCAGTTCTTTCTTTTTCAAAATCCTGCGCCGGGCTCTTCGCTTCCTCTTTTGCCTTTCAACTCTGCCATTGCCCGGCTGGGGTGCGCTGCCGCGCAGACCGGAATTCTCCTTCCGGCCTGCGTTTTTTGCGCCCAGTGAAACCGCTGCTTCCGTCGCGCCGCAGTTTCCAAAAGCGCTGCCCGACCGGTTTTTCAGCGCCCTGCGCCGACGTTGCGCCGTTTGCGCTCCGGCCACGGCTGTCGTGCCGCTTTGTTTCGCGCCATTCAGCTCCAAGCCGCCCGCTTTTTCAAAAATGCGTTCCACGCGCCGCCTGCGTCCCCTTTCCCGATTTGCGGTTTTTCCGAAACCTATGTTATACTGGAACAAAACTTTTTCGCCTGCCGCCCGTCTGAATTTTTGGGGCAGCGGGCGCTGCGTATCGTGCGCCCTGCGGGGCGGGAGGTTTTTCTGATGAAACAGGTGGTATTGATTACCGGCGCAAGCAGCGGGATCGGCGCGCAGATGGCGCGCACGCTGGCCAAAGAGGGATTTGCCGTGTACGGCACCTATCGCAGCGCCCCGCCCAAGGACGGCAAAGCGCTCCCCTTTACGCCGCTGTATCTGGACGTTTCGGACGAAGCGTCCATCGACGCGGCCGTTTGCGAAATTCTCCGCCGGGAGGGCCGGCTGGACGCCCTCGTCAACAACGCCGGCATGGGCGTGGCCGGGCCCATCGAGCTGACCAGCGCCGAAGAGGCCGCCCTTCAGATGAACACCAATTATCTCGGCGCGCTGGCCGTGACCCGCCGGGTGCTTCCGGCTCTTCGGAAAAGCGGCGGAAAGATCCTCTGCATCAGCTCCCTGGCCGCCCGCATCCCCATCCCGTTTCAGGCGCTGTACAGCGCGTCGAAGTCGGCGCTGGAGATCACCATGCAGGCCCTTGCAATGGAGTGCCGGGGCAGCGGGCTTTCCTGCTGCTGTCTGGAACTGGGCGACACAAAAACCGGCTTCACGGCGCACCGGAAATACGCCCGCGCCGCCAAGGAGCCTTCCTGGTATCAGGAGCGTTTTTTGCGCAGCGTTCAGAAAATGGAGCACGACGAGCAGACCGGCATGGACC
>JAEYFO010000192.1 GCA_023402915.1 Bacillota bacterium
TGAGCGACATGATCGCCCTCGAGGGCATCCGGCGCACGGCGCGCAGCCTTGTGCGGGTGTATGAGGACCCCGCGTGCGACGAAGCGTGGGAGGACGTGACCCTTGCAAGCACGCTCGGCGGCATGGCCATCACCGCCGCGGGCGTTGCAGGACCCCATGCCATTGAACATCCGGCCAGCGGGCTGTATAATATTACCCATGGACTGGGTCTGGCCGCCATCACGCCGGAAATTTTCGAGCGTTCCATTTCGGGCGCGCCGGAGCGCTTTGCCGTCATTTCCCGGCTGCTGGGCGGAAAGGACGATCAGGACTGCGCCGGCACGATCCGCCGCCTGCTGGAAAAGCTCGAGATCAACGTGCGCCTGCGCGATCTGGGCGTGAAGGAAGAGGGCATCCGCTGGATGACGGAAAACTGCTTCCGCGTGTCCAGGGGCGGCCTTTCCAAGAACCCCGTGGCCTTTACGGAAGCGGATGTGGAAGCCATTTACCGCGCGTGCTTCTAAGGCGGGACAGACCTTCAAATTTTTGAATAAATCGAACAAAAAGGAGAAGCAGCAACCATGAACAGTGAACAGCTTTTTTACGACAAGAAGCCCGGCTGGGACCGGGTGGACATGCAGGCCGCACAGGCCTATGGCGAGGGCTACAAGGCCTTTTTGAACGCCGGAAAAACCGAGCGCGACGCGGTGCGCGCCATGGTGAAAGGGGCCGAAGCGGCGGGCTTTACGCCCTATACCCGCGGCAGGAAGCTCTCTGCGGGCGATAAAATCTATCAGATCAACCGCGGCAAGGGTCTGATCCTGGCCGTCATCGGTAAAAAGAGCCTGGAAGAGGGCGTGCATCTGACCGCCGCCCATCTGGACGCGCCCCGCGTCGACATCCGCACCATTCCCCTCTATGAGCAGGACGGCATGGCGTTTTTCAAGACCCATTATTACGGCGGCATCAAAAAGTATCAGTGGGTCGCCATCCCGCTGGAGCTGCGCGGCGTGGTGTGCGTCGTCAAGGACGGCGAGATCAGAAACGTTGAGATTTCCATCGGCAATAAGCCCGAGGATCCGAAGTTCGTCATCACTGATCTGCTGCCCCATCTGGCGGCCGATCAGATGAAAAAGCCTGCGGCCAGCGCCATCAGCGCCGAGGGCATGAACATCCTTCTCGGTTCCGAGCCGTCCAGGAGCGAAGAGGACTGCAAGGACAAGATCAAGCTGGCCGTCATGGAATACCTCCATCGGGAATACGGCATGACCGAGGCGGATTTCCTCTCTGCCGAGCTGACCTGCGTGCCCGCGTTCGACGCCTGCGACATCGGCTTTGACCGCTCCATGATCGGCGCTTACGGCCACGACGACCGCGTCTGCTCCTATCCGGCGGCCACGGCGCTGCTGGATCTGGCCGAAGCGCCGGAAAACACCTGCGTGTGCCTGCTGGTGGATAAGGAAGAGATCGGCTCCGAGGGCGTGACCGGTATGCAGAGCCATCATTTTGACACGTTCATGGCCGACCTGTGCCGCGGCGAGGGCGTGCTGACCGAAGCGTGCCTGGAAAAGTCCGTGTGCCTGTCTGCGGACGTTTGCAACGCCTATGACCCCAACTATGCCGAGGTGTCCGAAGTGCGCAACGACGCCCGCGTCAACTGCGGCCTGGGCATCATCAAGTACACCGGCTCCCGCGGCAAGGGCGGCACGTCCGACGCTTCCGCCGAGCTCATGGCCCGGGTGCGGCTGATCTTCGATCAGGCGGGCGTGGTCTGGCAGACCGGCCAGCTGGGCCGCGTCGATCAGGGCGGCGGCGGCACGGTGGCCATGTATCTGGCCAACCGCAACATCGACACCGTGGACGCGGGCGTGCCGGTGCTGAGCATGCACGCGCCCTTTGAAGTCATCTCCAAGCTGGATCTTTACAGCGCCTATCTGGGCTTCGGCGCGTTCTACCGCGCCTGAGCGGGAAGGGCGAAGGGGCAGCCGGGCGCGGAAAAGCCGCTGCATTGTTGCAGAGGGACGAAACCGGCGCAGCCCCTTTTGAAAAAACCCAAAAACAGCACAAGGGCGTTCCTCCGAAAAAGGGAGCGCCTTGCTGGTTTGGGAAGAATGGATTTTGAGGAAGCGGCGGACGGAAATTTTCGAGAGTTTTTGAAAGGATGCGCAGGCGGATTTTTCCAAATGCAGACAAGAAAAAGCGAAGAAGAAGAGTTCGAGGGACGAACGAGTTCCAATTTGCACGCATTTCATCGCTCGCTCCGACTGTTTTGAAATCCACGCCAATGAGGCGGTTCTTTTCGAAAACAAGCCGGAAGCCTATGCTCCAAAGAAGATGCTCCGAAGAAGAGGTTTCCCAAAAAGGAGGCAGACACGCGCGCCGGTTTTGGGAAAGCGCTGAGAAAGCGCGGAATCGAGGCGGACTGGGGCGGTTTGGCGCGGGAAACATTTTGCGGGGAGGGACGGAAAATGAAAAAATACAGCAGGTCTATTGGCGCGGCAGCAATTTTGCTGCTGAGCTTTGTCCTGTGCCGGTTCGTGCTGTTCGGACTGCACGGAATGAAATCGTGGCCGGTGGTGCTGCTGCTTGCGGGCGGCGCAGTGCTGGGCGTTTCTGCCCTTTTGAAGTGCAGGCGCCTTCCGCTGTTCGTTGCCTTGGGCTATCCGCTTTCCTTTGCCGTTGGGGCGCTGTTTCAGCAGAACTATGCGGACCCAAGGGGCGCAATGACCCTGAATAGTTTTTGGAGCATCTGGATGATCGCCTATTTGCTGATCGTTTGCGCAGGTGTGGCCGCAGAAATCTTTGGGCGGAAAAGAGCAGCCGCGCCAAAGAAGCCGAACCCGCAAAAGCGGGAAGCAGAGCAGAAACGGAAGTGATTTTTGGTTGACTGGCAGGCGGAAAAGCGGTTCCGCGGCGCTGAACGGAATAAAAAGGGCGTTCCTCCGAAAAAGGGGGAACGCCTTATCGTTTTAGAAAGCGAGAGCCGGGAGAAGAACAGGGGCGAAAAACGTCGTTTGAGAAGGACTCCCAAACGACGCGCATTGTTCAAAAAACCGAAAATGCGCGCGCTTTCAGAAAGAAAACAGAAAGCGCAAAGGCCCGCAGCACCCGTTTGGCCGGTCAGAATTCGATCCCCCTGCGGGCGGGAACGCCCTGCTCATAGGGGTGGCGGACGCATTTCATCTCCGTGATATAATCCGCCGCCTCACGAAGCAGGGGCGCGGGGTCGCGGCCGGTGATGACCAGCTCCACCGGCTCCGGCCGGGCGGCGAGAAACTCCGCCACAGCCTGCCGGTCGATCAGGTCGAGGGCATAGGCGGCGCAAAGCTCGTCCAGCACGATCAAACCGCACTCGCCCCGCTCCATCCAGCGGCGCGCCTGCCCAAGGTGTTCGTCGTGGATGCGGCGGGTGTTCTGCTTTTGCTCCGCCGTCATGGAGAACGAAAAGCCGTCGCCGTCCTGCCCGCGGAGAATGCGCACGTTCGGCTGCTGCTCCAGAAAAAGAATTTCTCCGCTGGGCGTGTTTTTGAGAAACTGGACGATGCCGACGGATATGCCCCGTCCCAGCGCCCGCAGCGCCAGACCCATGGCGGCGGTGGTTTTGCCCTTCCCGTCGCCGCAATACAAATGAACAAGACCGCGCATGGCAGAGCCTCCTTTGGCCGTTTGGAAGAAAAGGTCAAAACGCGATAGCCGTTTCTGCTGCCTGTCCGGATGGAAAAAGCGGGCGCAGCGTCCGCTTCAGACCGGCGTTTTGACGATTGGTTTTATTGTAGCGGGAAGGGGAGGCTGTTGTCAAATGGGAAAGGCGCACAGCTTCCGGCAAAGCGGGCGGTGTTTTGCTTTTTTTCAAACTTTTTCAAAAGAAAAAAGCGCGGAGCACCCGGCTGAGAGCGCCCCGCATAGAGAGAAGAAGGAGGGTTATACGCCGACGGAGACAGTCTCGGGAAGAGTGCTGCCGCCGTCAATGACGACCTGCGTGCCGGTGAGGTAGGAAGCGTCGTCCGACGCGAGGAATACGGCCAGATGTCCCACCTCTTCGGGCGTGGCCAGACGGCCCAGCGGCACAGCGCCCGCAATGCCGTCCAGCACGGAGCCGGGATTTTCGGGATCGGACTGCACGGCGATGCTCTGCGCCATGGGGGTCATGACGTAGCCGGGCATGATGGCGTTGACGTTGATGTTGTGCTTGGCAGTCTCGCGGGCCAGCGCCTTGGAGAAGCCGAACACCGCCGACTTGGTCAGCGCATAGGCCGTTTCGCCCTCGTCGGCTACCATGGGGCCGGTGACGGAGGACATGATGACGATCTTGCCGTAATTGCGCTCCACCATGTGGGGCAGCACGGCCTTCGTCGTGTTCCACACGCCCTTGATGTTCACGTCAATGTGGAAATCGCGGTCCTCGTCCGTCATGTCGAGGAAGGAGCTGAGCTTGCACACGCCCGCGTTGTTGACGAGGATGTCGATGCGGCCAAAGGCGGCGATGGTCTTGTCCACGGCGGCCTTGAGGCTGCTGGGGTCGGTCACGTCCACGCTCACAGCCATGGCCCGAAGCCCCTTGTCGTTGAGTTCGTCGGCAATGGCCTGGGTCTTTGCGGCGCTGCGGGCGGCCAGCACCACCGTGGCGCCTTCTTCCGCCATCGTGCGGGCGATGCCCTCGCCAATGCCCATGGAAGAACCGGTGACGAATGCGATCTTGTTGTCCAGCTTTCCCATAAGAGATCCTCCTTTTTGAAAACAGAAGTTTTTCGTGATTGATTTATCTATCACTAATATAGTATATTGCAGGAGAAACTGCAAGAGAATTTTGCGCTGAATTGCGTTTTTCATCAAAAGAATCAAAAATTTTTCTGAAAGGACAACTTTTTTAAGAACCGGCGCGTCTTACCATACAGAAAGCGATCAAGACCCGGCCGGGCCGGAAGCGGCGCAGGCGCTTTCCCAAAAAAGCCCCGCCCGCTTCCGAGACGCTTTCCGCCCCAAAAAACAGGCGGCGCAGAACACAAACTATAAACAGGAGGAAACAGCTTGCGGACAGCGGAAAAAGAACAGGCCGTGGCGGAGGCCCTGCAAAGGTGGCAGGGGAGCCTCTACCGGTTGGCGCTGAGCTATACGCATCGCCCGGAGGACGCCATGGACGTCGTGCAGGAGAGCGCCTACAAAGCCATCCGAAGCAGCGCAGCCTTCCGGGAAGAACCGGCGGCCATGAAGGCCTGGATTTTCCGGATCGTCGTGAATACCGCGCTGGACTGGCTTCGGAAAAACAAGCGGGTCACTCCCGTGGACGAATTGCCGGAGCAGGGCAAAGAGGACAGCTACGAGCGCATGGAGCTGCTGAACCTTTTGCGGACGCTGGACGAGCGGACGCGCACGGTGATCGTCCTCAAATATTTCGAGGACATGAAGCTCGAACAGATCTCCACGGCGCTTGGAGAAAACCTCAGCACGGTCAAGTCGCGGCTGTACCGGGGGCTGAAACAGCTGAAAATTGAATTGGACAGAAGCATGGCGCAGGAGGGCGAGACGGATGCAGGATGAATCGAGGCTGTTTGCACTGAAAAAAGCCTGGTGGGAAACGGAAGTCCCCCCTGAAATGGAAGAAAAAATGAACCAGGCGATCGAAAACGCAAAGAAAAGAAGGAACCGTCCGATGAGGATTTTCCGGACGGCGGCCACGACGGCGGCGGCGTTCGTGGTGGCGGTGGCCGTGCTGGCAAACGCCAGCGCCGTGACGGCCAGGGCCGTGGAGCGCATCCCGGTGATCGGCGATCTGGCGGGGCTTTTGACCTTCCGCACGTTCGAGGAGACGAAAAACGGCGTGGAAGCGCATTTCGACATCCCCCGGATCGAAGGGCTGAACAGCGCCGCACAGCAGAATCTCAACGCGGCGGTCGACGGCTACGCGGCCGAGCTGATCGCTCAATATGAAGAAGAGGCGAAGCTGGCCGGAGAAGCGCTCAAGGAAGCGCCTGATTATCTCAAGGAAAACCAGACGGCGCGCACCAGCATGGAAAGCACCTTTGAAGTGTTGACCGACAACGAGCGCATCTTTTCCATCGGCATGGAAACCACGTCCGTTTCCGCCGGGTCGAACGTGACGAAAAAGCATTTTACCGTTGACAAGCAAAGCGGCGCGGTGCTTTCGCTCGACCGGCTCTTTCAGGAAGGCAGCGATTACGCTTCCGTCCTGAAGCAGGAAGTACTCAGGCAGATGGGCGAGCAGATGCAGGCCGATTCCGAAAAGGTCTATTTCCCGGAAGCGTTTGAGGGGATCAAGGCCGATCAGGATTTCTACATCAACAGAGAGGGCGCTCTCGTCCTCAGCTTCGACAAGTACGACGTGGCTCCCGGGCTCATGGGCGCGGTGGAGTTCGTCATCCCGTCGGAGGCGATCGCCCCCATTGCCGGGTCGGGGCTGCGTCCGGCGGAGTAAAGTGAACGCCAGGGGGCTGAACGGCCGCAGGGGCAAAGGAGAAAAAATCCAAAAACGGCAAAAGGGGCTGTGCAGGCAGTCCCTTTTTGCGTGAAAAGTCGGGAAATGAGCGGAAGAAAAGCAGGGGACGAGCGGCTTTTCCGAAAAGAAACCGCCATGGGGCAAAGCTGCCCGGCGGAAAAAGAGAGAAAAGCGAAGGCGGAAAAGGGCGCGTCCCCCGAAAATAAATCCGCCCGGCGAGCGAAACTCTGCGGCGGGGAAGGGAGAGAGCGTAACGAAAATGCAGATTTTCAAGCGGATACGCCAAAGAAAAAATGCCCGGCGAACAAAATTGCCGGGCGGAAAAAGTGGAAGGGCGAAGCCGGAAAGCGCGTCCCCAAAAACAAGGCCGACCGGTGGACAAAACCGCCCGGCAGCCCAAAGGGCAAGAGCAGCAAGCAGGAAAAGCGTGCCACCCCGAACAAAGCGAACCGGCGAGGAAAAGCTGTCCCGTGGCGGGGGAAGGACAAAACGGAGAAATGCGGAAGAGGGAAGGGAGAAAAGAGCGTCCAAAAACAAAGCCGCCCGGCATAAAAAGCTGCCCGGCGGCCCCAAATGTTCCATGGAAAAAAGGCGTTAAAAGGCGTTCAACGAGCCGCACAAAACGCCTGACCGGCAGGGCTTTTGCGCGGGAAAAGGGGAAGCCCATTTCAAAAAACAGCGGCGCACGTCCCTTCCCCGAACCCACCCTCCCCCTCGCCGTCAGCGCCACGGGAGTAACGATTCACAAAAAAGATGCGCATGTACGCTGTGCAGAGCAAAACGGTGAAAAAAGAATGCGACTGCTCCGCATCGCGGTCGTGTTCAGCTCATACTCAGCTGTCAGAGGTTGGCGCTCGCCCGGACAGGGGTACCGACGAGGACGCGCGCCGCTGTTTTTGAACGTGTTTGGAATGAGAGAAGCGAAACGGGATGGAGAAAGCGGCAAAAGAAAACGGGAAAGGCTGGTTGGCGCAGGCTGAGGCGATTTTCCGCCTGAAATTTTGCCCGGCAGGGTCAGCGGGACGATGGAAAGGCCAGTCTTGGCGCGGTCAAAGAGCGTCAGCCGCAAAGGAGCGCTTCTGCCGATTTGCCGATGGATCGATTTTTAGCTGTCAGCGCGCTGCTTCATCCGTTCCTGCGCTGCCGCCGGTTCGTCAGTCCAGCAGCTCCCGCGTCCAGTTCAGCCCCTGGATCTCGGTGTCCAGCTCGCGCAGCTCCTTGCTCTTGCCGTCGATCTGCTTTTGCAGCGCGCGCACGTCCACGGTGCTCAGGATGCGGATCTCCTTCGTGGAGTAACGATCGGTCTTGGCGCTGGCTTCGCCGCAGAACTCCCGCAGGATGGAAAGCTCCAGCGTCAGCGCGTCGCGCCGGGCCAGCTTGTCCGTGAGGGTCTGGCCGTCGTCCGCCGCCGTGAGGCAGTTCGTGCGGTTGATGCGGCGAATGAGCGATTCAAGCTGCTCCAGGCAGGTGCGAAGCTCCTCGAGCAGGGCTGCGGGGTCTTCGGCGGGCGTGTCGCCCTCCTGCACTTTGGCGTTCGCATTCAGGCGGCTGCGCAGCTGGGCGATGCGTTTTTGCAGATCGGCGCGCAGGGCCAATGCTTCCGCGAGTTTCATGAAACCACGTCCTTTCTCTGAGAGGAAAATCAGGATCGAAAATCTTGTTTTATTATAACAAAAAAAGCAGCCGGGCACAAGGGTGGGGAGGGGGAAGGGGAAGGGAATGTCGTCTGTTTCAGCGAACAGGAAAACGGGAGCGGAAACAGCGGGACGGCAATGGAGCAAGCGGGCGCAAAGCGTTAAAGCGCCGTTCCAACTAACCGCCGACATCCGTCAAGACGCTGCTGTGGAGTATGTTTCCTGCGAACTGCCGAAAGGATGGAAAGAACTGCTTGCGGAGGAATGCGATAGGGACGATTCTATTTTATGAGGAAGAAAAATGAAGCAGGCGTAAACCTGCTCCGCGGATAATATGCTATTTCATCAATTAAGCATCCGGATCGAGCACATCCATGGAAAAATAGTCTCTGTCTTCAAATTCTGCACGCATAGCCATAGAGCAAATAATCGGATAACACCCATACAGCTGGAAGATATACGCATCTTCATCTTTGGAAATATACTCCAGTTTTTGACCGATTAAACTCGTACGAAAAGCATCATCAATAGCAAGTCTATGGGCATTTGACCGCAAGGGAGGTTCCACATCGATTCCATCGGTCGAGAAGAATAAGCTTCCGCAAGAAAATATGATTTCCATATAGCCGGTTGCTCCGATATCCGTTCCCAATCCGCAAATATATCGCGTGTAATCGTAATCATCTGCCCCATAAGCGACTACATCTATAATCCTTGCATTACGAAAATTCTCAAACATTTTTCAAAAACCTTAACAGCAGAGTTTTTCTATATATTCATACAATCATTACAAAAAAGCGAATGTAACTAAAATCCGTTACATCCGCTTTTCGTGGTAGCGGCGGGGAGACTTGAACTCTCGACACTCCGGGTATGAACCGAATGCTCTAGCCAACTGAGCTACGCCGCCAAAATGGTTGCGGGGGTGGGATTTGAACCACACGACCTCCGGGTTATGAGCCCGACGAGCTACCAGACTGCTCTACCCCGCGATGAAAAACGACTTTCTGAAACCCGATGGGTTCAGGCGACGTAAAT
>JAEYFO010000048.1 GCA_023402915.1 Bacillota bacterium
GGAAAGAACATCGCCGTCGTGAGCGACGCGGGAATGCCCGGCATCTCCGACCCCGGCGCGCGCGTGGCCGAAGCCGCCATCGCCGCCGGCGTTCCCTTTACCGTTGCGCCCGGCGCTTCCGCCGCCGTGACGGCCGTGGTGCTCTCCGGCCTGCCCTGCGGCCGGTTCGTGTTCGAGGGCTTTTTGCCCCGGGAGAAAAAACCCCGCCGGGAGCGTCTTGCCCTTTTGAAAACCGAACCCCGCACCGCCGTGCTGTACGAAAGCCCCTTCCGCCTGAAGGACACGCTGCTCGAACTGAGGGACGCGCTGGGCGACCGCCCCGCCGCCGTGTGCCGGGAATTGACCAAAATTCACGAAGAGACCGTCCGCGGCACGCTCAGCGAGCTGGCCGCCCACTACGCCGAGCCGCCCAAGGGCGAATGCGTCATCGTGCTTTCGGGTGCAGAGGAGACCGAGGCGGAGACTCCCTCTCTCGAGGCGCAGCTTGCCGCCATGGAAGCGCGCATCGCGTCCGGCGAAAAGCCCCGCGCCGCCGCCAAGGCCGTGGCCAACGGCTTGAGCCCCACCGAGCTGTATAACGCCTACCTCAAGCGCTGAACGCCGCTGCGAGCGGGCGTTTTGGGCGTTTGGCATTTCCCGGAGGCACAAGGGCACGCTTTCCGGTTTGCCGTTTGAAAAACGCCCGCCGCCCAAAGCATTCTTTTTCAGAAACCCTCGCTAAAACAAAAGCCTTCGCTTCAAATTGCTTGCGGCAGAGCGTTGTGCTCCGTCGTGCCGGAGTTTTTTGGAAAACCCGTTTGCCCTGCGGTGCGCCCTTACAGAATGCGCCGTTCTAACGGACGGACTGCGGCTCTGCCCCGTTTGCGTTTTGAAAAATCCCGCCGCCGGAAAGGGTTTTTTGCGGTTTTCCAAAGAACGCCCAAACGGCAGCGGTTTGATTTTGAATTTTTGATTTTGTAAAACTTCACTCCCCCTCGACCCATTTGGAGGAACGAACCCCAATGAATCACCCTTCGTCACACCTTTTGACCCTGGTCGTGGACAACGAATTCGGCGTTCTGACCCGAATCACCTCCACCATCCGCCGGGAGGGCTGGAACATCAAGAGCCTTTCCGTGGCGGAAACTGCCGACCACACGCTTTCGCGGCTGACGCTCTCGCTCGAATGCTTCGACGCAACGGTGGGAAGCGTTTTGCAGCGGCTGGGGCGGCTGGACTGCGTTCACGAGATCTGCGCCTGCACGGAGGCGACCCATCTTTTGCGGGAACTGGCGCTGTTGCGCCTGCCGAAAGAGGAACTTTCCCGCGCCAAAGAGCTGGGCGGCCTGCCCGCCGGGCCGGGCGTCTATGAATTTTCCGGCACGCCCGCGCAGCTGGACGCGGTGATCTGCGCCCTTTCGCCCCTTGAGGTGACCCGCACCGGCGTGGTCGCCGTGAACCGCTCGGAGCTTTTGGAGGAACGCTCATGAACAGATCCGCACAGAAAAAGCGCTTCCGCGTGCTGGCCATCAACCCCGGCTCCACCTCGACGAAGGTGGCCGTTTACGAAGAGGAGGAGCTGCTTTACGAAGCGTCCATCCAGCATTCCCGAAAGGACATCGACGCCTGCGGCCCCGTGGTCAATCAAAACGGGATGCGCCGGGGCGTTGTGCTGCGCGCGCTGGAAGAAGCGGGCGTTCCCGTCTCTTCCCTCGACGCGGTCGTGGGCCGGGGCGGGCTGGTCGATCCCATCGACAGCGGGACGTATCTCATCAACGACCGGATGCTCCGGGATCTCGTCCATTCCGCCGCGTCGGTCCACGCCTCCTCCCTCGGGGCGATCATCGCCTTTGACATCGCAAAAAGCGCGGGCATTCCCAGCTTTGTGGTCGATCCGGTGGTGGTGGACGAGCTGGAACCGGCGGCGAAGCTGACGGGGCTTCCGGGCATTGAGCGGCGCAGCATTTTTCACGCGCTGAATCAAAAGGCGGTGGCCCGCCGCGTCGCAAAAAAGATGGGCATCGTCTACGAAAACGGGCGCTTCATCGTGGCGCACATGGGCGGCGGCGTGACCATTGGGGCGCACCGCTACGGCCGGGTGATCGACGTCAACGACGCGCTTTCGGGCGAAGGGCCGTTCACGCCGGAGCGGACGGGCGCGATCCCCGCCGTGCCGCTCATCAAGCTGTGTTTTTCCGGCGCGTACACGGAGCAGGAGCTGATCGACAAGGTGATGAAATCGGGCGGCATGACGGCCTATTTGGGCACGAACGACCTGCGAAAATGCGAGCGGCTCATCAAGGAGGGCGACGAATACGCGGCGCTGGTGCTGGAGTCCATGGCCTATCAGGTCTCCAAGGAGATCGGGGCGATGGTGGCCGTGCTCGAAGGGCGTGTGGACGCGATCATCCTCACGGGCGGCCTGGCCTATTCCAACCGGTTCACCGGCTGCATCAAGCAGCGCGTGGGGCTCATTGCGCCCATCGAGGTGTTCCCCGGCGAGGAGGAGATGCTGGCGCTGGCCGAGGGCGCGCTGCGCGTGCTGCACGGCGAGGAGGCGGCGCTGGAGTATTGAGGGGGGACGCCGGGGCGCTGCCTCACTTCGCAACGTTATCGCCCGCAGGGTGATATATCTCCTTGATAAAATCCGCAAAGCGCCATACCCAAAGGGCACACGGTCGGCGGTTTGGGGAAATGGTCGCCCCGGTTCGCTAACGCTTCCGGCGCTTCCTTGCTCAAGGTTGTCGCCCGCAGGGTGACGACCTTTGTAAAAATCCCCTGAAAACCCAAAAACTTTCAAAGAAAAAGTAAAAAACCGTAAAAGTTACCGCCTGTCCTTCAATGAGGGGAAATGAGCAAATTTTGAGAGGTTTTTACGCTGGTTGATCGGAAGGGGGGGAATTTCCCTTCGCGGAAATCCCGGGGGATCCGCTGCTTGAAAAGCGAACGGCTCAGACCGGTGTTCCGTCAAGACGATCGATTGCTTTCCTCTGCCCGCGATTGCGGAGAGAAGGGAACCGCTTCTCAAAATTTTTGCGTTGCCTTTTGTAGAATGAATGGGAACGACTATTGTTCAGTCAGCACAGTCAACCGTTTTTCCGCTCTGATTATGGGGAAGGAACGCAGCCTAACGAAGCTTTTGCGTTGCATTTTGCAGAATGAACATTTATGACCGGCACTCAGTCAAGTATGGTTTCCTGCTCCTTCCGCCCTTGCTTGCGGGAAAAAGAAACCGCCTTTACAGAGAGTTTTGTTGTGTTTTTCAGGATAACCATCTATGACTGGCATTTAATCAAAATTCGACCGTTCGCTTTTCCTTCCCGCCTGGCTGGAACCCAGAAACAGGTTTACAGAATTTAAGGCCATCCTCTGATCGGAAAACAAACATTGCAGAGTGATCTCCCGGACAAACGCAGCCAACAACTTTTCCGCCCTGATTATGGGGAAGGAAAACAGCCTAATGAAGCTTTTGCGTTGCATTTTGCAGAATGAACATTTATGACCGGCACTCAGTCAAGTATGGTTTCCTGCTCTTTCCGCCCCTGTTTGCGGGGAAACGAAATCGCCTTTCCGGAGAATTTTGTTGTGGGTTTGAGAGCAACCATTTATGACTGGTACTCAGTCATGTTCCGGTTTCAAGTACCCCTGCCGCTTTTCTCTGGCAAAAATGGGCGGGCATGTTCCCCCCCTTTTTCCCCTGCCTTTGAACGAGGGGGGCTATACATCGGCTCCGGACCGGTTTTCCGTCAACGCGCAGCTTCTTTTTCCACCCGCTTTCCCCTGCCGGAGATGGAGCCGCAAACTTTGCAAAGGCGTTTCCTCCGGGAGCGCGAGTTTTTGCGAACAAAATAACAGAACTGATTTTGATCTTTTCTTTTTTGTGCTATACTGAAAAAAGAAACAGCCGGGCGGCCCGTTCCGCCCGTTTTGCCATCCGGCCTTTTTCTTTTGGCTTTTTCAATTTTTACGACCTGATTTCGCAAGCTCCGGCCTTTTTCCGGAGCGCAGGAAAGGAGCAAATTTCCCATGGCTGCCCAGAAACTCTGCGAAAACCTCTATTCCGTCGGCGTGATGAACCCGGCGCTGCGGGTGTTCGACATCGTCATGACCGCGCGCTACGGCACGACGTACAACGCCTACCTGATCCGCGGCGAAAAGACCGTGCTGGTCGAAACGGTACACGAGGACTTTTTTGACGAATATTTTGAAACCCTCTGCTCCGTGGTGGATCCCGCCAGCATTGACGCGCTGGTGATGAACCACACCGAGCCGGATCACAGCGGTTCGATCCAGAAGCTGCTGGAAAAGCTGCCCAATTTGACCATTTACGCCTCTGCGGGCGGCAAAAAATTTCTCGACGCGCAGATCAACCGTCCCTGCGACATTCACGTGGTCAAGGACGGCGAAACGCTCGAAACGGGCATGGGAACGCTGCGGTTCCTCATTGCGCCCATGCTGCACTGGCCGGACAGCATGTTCACGTTCTGCGAGCAGAACGGCGTGCTGTTTTCCTGCGATTTTCTGGGCGCGCACTACTGCGAGCCGCGGCTGTTTGACGATCTGTCGTCCCATCCGGCCCAGTATGAAGAAGAATTTGCCTACTACTATCAGGGCATTTTCGGGCCGTTCAAGCCGCACGTGCTGAACGGGCTGAGCAAGATCGACGCGCTGCCCCTTCAGATGGTCTGCCCGAGCCACGGCCCCGTGCTGCGCGAGAGCTTCCGCCGCCGCATGGAGCAATACCGCGCCTGGAGCGCGCCTGCGCCCGCCGCTGCGAAAAAGACGGTGGCGGTGGTCTACTGCTCCGCCTACGGGTACACGGCCCAGCTGGCGAAAGCGGCTGCCGCCGCGCTGGAGGGCGACTATGACGTGCGGCTGCTGGACGCGGTGACGGAAGAGGTTTCCGCCTGCGCGGCCGCGCTGATGGACGCGGACGCGGTGCTGGTGGGCGCGTGCACCATCAACCGGGACGTGCCGGGCAGGATGTGGCAGGTGCTGTCCTCCGTGGACGCTTACGCCATGGCCGGCAAGCCCGCCGGAACGTTCGGTTCCTACGGCTGGACGGGCGAGGGGCCGGCGCTGCTGCGCGACCGGCTTTGCGGCCTGAAGCTGCGCCTGATCGGCGAGCCGAAGAAGGTCTGCTTCCGCCCCACGGACGAGGATCTTTCCGCCATGGCCGCCTACGCGCGGGAAGTGGCCGGGGCGATCAAGTAGGAGGAGGCGTTGGGGAGGCGTCAGGGGGAGGCGTCAGGGGCGCTGTCTCACTTCGCAATGGTCGCCCCGGTTCGCTAACGCTTCCGGCGCTTCCTTGCTCAAGGTCGTCACCCGCAGGGTGACATTCCACCTTGTTGAAATCCCTGATTTTCAATCGAAAATCAGGGGAGTGGGCTTCCCCCTTCCTTCTTCGCCCACTGGGCGCGGTCGGGGTCGGCCCCCTGAACCCCGCAAGGGGGACTTTTGAAAAAGTCCCCCTTGACCCCGAAAACTTTCAAGGGAAAATAAAATCCGGAGAAGTTTTCGACTGCCGTTTGAAAAAAAACAGGCGAAAGGAGCCGTTAAAACTGCCGTCTGTCTTCTGAATAAAGGCGAACGAGAAAGGCGTTGACCGTATGAGTTTCCGGCTGCCGTCTGATGAAAGGCAGACGCGAAAAATTCGCAGGAGTTCCCGACTGCCGTTTGAAGAAGAGCGGCGGAAAGAGCCAATCGAATTTCCCCCTGTCCGATTGGAGAAGAACAGGCGAAAAGGCTGCAAGGGCTTTTCTCTGCGGGCGCAGGCGTTCGCCGACCCTTTCGGCGTACCCCCGGCTGCGGGCGCAGGGGATTTTTGCTTTTTCAAAAAAGCCGCGCCGCTTTTCAAACTTCAAACAAAAACAGCTTCGCCGTCCGGAGCTGTTTTTTTATATTTGCAATGTTTCTATTTCTCAGTTTTTGCTGTTTCTCCGCTTGTCTTTCTCCGCTTTTCAGCCGTATGTTCCCTTCTGTCGATCCCGCCCTTTCCGCCGCCCGCGCCGGCGCATTTTTTGTTTTTTCCCGAAAAGAACTGCGCTTTTTTTGTTAAGTTGCGCGCCCTGCTTCCCCGCCGCCGCCGGATATGCTATACTGTCAAAAATCCTTATGTGATAGAATTATGTTTTGCAATCACAAAAATTCCTTTTTGGAACTGTTCAAAAAAGGATCCATCTTCCCCAAAGGAGAACACCGGATGAAGCTTTTCTATCTGACGGCGGGCAGTCTTTTTCTGGCGCTGGGCGCGCTGGGCACGGTGCTGCCCGTGCTGCCGACCACGCCGTTTCTGCTGCTGACAGCCTATTGTTACACGCGCGGCTCGCTGCGGTTCGAGCGCTGGTTCACGGGAACGGGGCTGTATCAAAAGCACCTTGCGCCTTTTTTGAAGCATCGCGCCATGACCCGCGGCGCAAAGATCCGCATTCTGGCGCTGGCCACCGTCATGATGGGCGCGAGCTTCTATTTTTGCCCCGTCTGGTTTGGGCGCGCCGCCATCGCTGCCGCCGTCGTTTGGATGTATTATTATTTTTTCAAAAAAATCCGCACCGTTTCGGAGGAGTGATCCCCGCAGAAGAAGCGCTCCGTACAGAATGAAGAAACAGCTTCGGCGTTCCGGAGCTGTTTTTCGATGGGCGCGGCTGCGCCCGCGCGGTGCTTTTTTCCGAAAAAAGTGGTTATCGTTATGGCTGAAAGCCAGTCAGAGCTTTTAAGAGCTTGCCCCCTCAAAAGTCGATCAGGGCTTTCTGCAAATTTGTGTCCATCCTCACGGATGCAGGGGGACGGTTTGTGTTTCTTGTTTTTGAAATCCCACTTCCCCCGGCAGACCTCAAGGGAAGCTGTCTGCAAATATTGACTGAATGGCAGTCGTATATCTGAACCCTTACGTTTCGTTCTTCCATTTTGAATTCTTGCGTCCCACCCTGCCAGCCATGGAAAAAGGAGTTCCACTTTTAACTGAGAATCGATCATACATTCTCAAACCTTATTCAATCCCCCATCAGGCGGCAACCGGAGACTTTTTCCGGATCCCATTTCCCCTTGAAAGTTTTTGAAAGGGGTTTGGGGAAAACTTTTTTCAAAGGGCGTCACCTGCAAGGGTGACATGCAAGGGAGCGCCGGAAGCGGCAGCGAATCGGGGCGGCCATTTCCCCAAACCGCCTGCCGTGTGTCCTTTGGGTGCGGCGTTTTGGGGATTTTTCCAAGGAAGCATATCGCCCTGTGGGCGATACCGTTGCGAAGTGAGACAGCGCCCCTTACGTCTCCCCCTGCTCCTTCCCCAGCAGCCGCAGGGCATTGTTTGCGGTCACGTCCGCAAGCGCTTCGGGAGAAAGCCCGGCCGCCCTGAGGAACGCCAGCTCGGCGGCAGGCGTGCTCCAGGGGCAGTCGCTGCCAAAGAGCACACGCTCCGTGCCGTGCGCCAAGAGAAGCTGCCGGAAAAGCGCCGGGTCGCAAGAGGGGGCGCTCATGGCCGTGTCCAGATAGACGTTTTTCAGCCCGCAAAGCGACAGGAGCGCCTCGCGCGCCCGCTTCATGCCACCCATATGCGCCGCAATGATCCGCAAGCCCGGCAGCGCTTTCGCCAAGGCCGCCACGTCCTCCGGCGGCGCGTGGACCACGCCGGGGGAATAGGGATCCTCGCCCGTGTGGAAGGCCACGGGAAGCCCCAGCTGCGCAATGGTCTCGTAAACCGGGTACGCCCGCTCGTCGCGAAGGAAAAAGTCCTGATAGTCCGGATGCAGCTTCACGCCGTGCAGCCCCAGCTCTTTGATGCGAAACAGCTCCTCCCGCGCGTCGGGCGCAAAGGGATGCACCGAGCCGAAGCACCACAGCCGCGGCTCGTCCGCCTGAAGCTGCGCCGCAAAGTTGTTCACGGAGCGCTGGTTCTTCGGCCTGGTCGCAATGTGCAGAACCACCGCCCTGTCTGCGCCTTCCGCGTCCATCCGCGAAAGCAGCCCCCGCGCCGTGCCGTCCGTGTTGGGCGCAACGCCCGCGATCTTTGACAGGCTCTCCATCGTCCGCCCTGCCAGCCCGTCCGGAAAACAATGGGTGTGAAAATCGATCAGCATGAAACGCTCCTGTGCGGGGTTCTGCCCCGTACCCCATAAGGGGATTTGAAAAAGCCCTCATCCAAAGGGCGATCTGTCTCCCTGTTAAAACAACCCCTGAAACGGGGACGAAAAAACCTCCCGACCCCGTGCATGATCCGCTGCGGCGGCTTGTACGGCGGCCTGTACCCCGTGGGGGCAAAAGCGTTCCCTGCGGTTTTCTCTTGCCGCCCTCTTTGCACACAAGAGAAACCAGCCGGAACCTTCTCCGGCTTTTCCCCTTTTCTTTGAAAGTTTTTGAAGGGAAACCCCTTTCGGGGTCAAGGATGTTCAGCCTTTTCTCCTTTGCCCTTCAACAGAAAACAGCCGGAACCTTCTCCAGCTTTTCTCTTTCTTTGAAAGTTTTTGAAGGGGGACATCCCTTTCGGGGTCAAGGATGTTCAGCCTTTTCTCCTTTGCCCTCAGTTGACAAGGGCACATACGGTTCCTGCCGTGCGCCCCGAAGGGGTAAAGGGGTATTGCGACTGCTTGACATGGGTTCATTTAACCCCTCAACAGAAAACAGCCGGCATCCCTTCCGGTTTTCCCTTTTCTTTGAAAGTTTTTGAAGGGGGGTTGGGGGACAC